>DATFDI010000097.1:0-19367 GCA_035252175.1 Nitrososphaeraceae archaeon | reverse complement strand
ACCTACTCCACGCTTAGGGTCAAATTGATAACCATCTCCAGTAAATTTGAGCTTTTGGTCAGGATATCGTAGAGTAAACCTCTTAATTACAAGATGTTTGGAGCCTGACTCTATAGACTTTAGCATTCCAGATGCTGATGATGTTGCAGCAGTATTTGGCATTCTTTTCAATGTACAGTCAGTAGTCCTCCAGGTCCTAGTATGCCACCATAAATTAAAGCTAATGCTATAAACATGTTTATGAATGTCAAGACTATTAATTTATACCATCCTGTATGAAGTAGAATGTCTATTCTTATTCTAGGATTGATACCTCTTATAAAGAGCATTATCATGATTATACCAAATGTCTTTATCGCGAACCAAAATATTGCACTCGCTGTGACACCATTAAAAACACCTTGTAATGTTAACAGTTGAAGTAAAGGAGGTGCAGTAGTAGCATGAGCAGCAGGCATTAATTCTTTTGGAAAGATTTGTGGTCCTGCCCAGCCTCCAAGGAATAATATCACAAATAGCGCAGATAAAGCATATACTTTTACATATGAGCCAAGCTGTATCAGACCATAAATCATACCAGATGTTTCAGTTAGCCAGCCTGCGACTATTTCACTTTCTGCTTCAGGTAGGTCAAATGGAATTCGTTCCAGCTCTGCTAGAGAAGAAATAAAGAATACAAAAGCACTGATTGGAAGGAAGAAAATAAACCAGTATGGTTGCTGTGCTTTTGCAATATCAGTCAAATTAAGCGAGCCAGCCAAAAGTACTACAGAAAGTGCAGAGAGAAAAAAGGGAATTTCAAAAGCAATCATCTGATGTAGTGCTCGCAGACCACCAATGAATGGATATTTGCTATTGCTTGCCCATGAAAACAGTAGTGCAATTAGGGGAAAGAACCCAAGAATTGCAAATACCGCTATCAGACCGACATCTATATTTGCACCCACCCAGCCTGGTGCAGCAGGTATTAATGCAACTACCGCGGCAGCTGTTGCAACATATGCAATTGGGGCCGCCCAGAAAATCGGTTTGTCGGAACCAGATGGAATTATGATTTCCTTTGATACTAGCTTCAAGCCATCTGCTAGCAATTGCAAAATTCCTTCGACTTTACCGCAGTAAAGTGGACCTACCCTCAGCTGCATTTTAGCTAGGAATTTCCGTTCAACAAAAATTGTAACGGCAGCCATCAATGCTGCAAATGAAAATCCTGGGAATACGGCTATCCTAAACAGTTCTGTGTGAATTATAAAATGAACAATAGGCAGGGTACGTGTAGGGTCTACCATCATAGACAAAAACAGATACGGTGTAAGAACCTCGCCATTCACAGGTGGAAGTGGTACATAGAATAGTATGACGAAAATTAGAGGCAAAGCTATAAGCGAAACTATAATTATAATCCAGAGAATAAGCCAAATAAGACTACCGATAAAATTTCCGAAACGAAATCCTTGTGGAGCAGTTGCCATGCTATTATCTGTCAGCCTCCACGGGCCAATAGTTCAATGACCAGTATACTGATGGCATATCTGCTAATTTCGAGCCAACTAGCAAATGTGGCAGCGCTATCATGTTTCTAAATGAACCAACAGATATCTTCACCCTATAAGGTTTTGGAGTACCGTCACTAACAATGTAATAGCCAAGAGCACCCCTGCCCGATTCTACTCTCCTATAAGCTTCACCCGGAGCGCCTTTTGGATTTGGTTGCAGCTTTGCTCTTACTTCTCCAGAATCAGGCATTTTATCTAGCAATTGCCTCATAATGTGACAAGATTCTTTCATATCCAAAAAGGGAACAAACGACCTTGCAAAGGAATCACCACTTTTCATATATTGAACCTTAAAATCCATTTCACTGTAAACATCATATGGTTCAGCTTTTCGTACATCATACGGTACACCTGATGCGCGTAATACAGATCCAGTAACGCCTAATTTGATTGCATCATCCTTTGTAAGAATTCCTACGCCCTCAGTCCTTTGCCTGAAAAGAGGATTATTATAGAATATGTCCTCATATTCTTTTAATCTCTTTTCAAAATATGCAATATTTCTCAAGCATTTATCCTTGAAACCATCAGGAACATCATTTCTAACTCCACCAGGTATATTAAATGCATGTGTTACTCTTGCACCGGTTAGAGCATCCATAAGATCAATAAATAGTTCTCTGTCTGCAGTAGGCCACATAAACATAGTAGAATGACCGAGAAAAATTCCATATATTGCAAGCCAGTACAAAGTATAGATCTGGCGATCAAGTTCAGAGGCAAGTGCCCTTATGAACTGACCCCGTCGTGGTACTTCAATGCCCACCAGCTGCTCTACGGCCAAACTATATGAATATATTATATTGGAAGAATCATGGATGACTGGACGTTCAAGGTGTGGAATGTTTTGAATAAAATTGCGATATTCGCACATTTTTTCTTCTCCTCTATGCACATACCCAGGATCAGGATCACAGTGCACAATATAATCACCGTCAACAGTAACTGTGAACCTAAAATGTCCAGAACCCGGATGCTGGGGGCCTACACTAAGCCTCATCAAGCGATCGTCTTCAGATTCTTTTACAATCTGAATGGCTAACTTTTTATTAAGGTCATCTTCGACCTCTGGTTCAACGTTCTTTGCCACATCCATTTTTTCTCTTATTTCACCTTCTATACTAATACTACTATTATTATTACTACCTATATCATCTTCCGCGGATTCTAAACTCCTTTCTCAAAGGAGGTAGATCTGCCCAATCCTCTGGTAGTATAAACCGTTCATTTCTAGGATGACCTTCAAAATATACTCCAAGCATTTCAAAAGTTTCCCTTTCGTGATATTCAGCGCTTTTATACACATTAATCAGCGTTGGCAATCGTGCATCATCACGATTGGTACGTGTTGCAAGAGAAAGAATATGTCCTTCCATATCATCTCTTGAGTAGGACCCTAGTTGATAGATGACTTCGATTTGGTCATCTTTGGGATAATCGGTACCAGATACAGCTTCTGCATGGTCGAATCCTAAATTATCGCGAATAAAAGTTGCAACCTCAACTATGTTAGATGGGTCTACGCTAATTTTAATACGCAGTGGTCTGATATAGGATACTTTAATTTTATCATTTCCAAAATGCGATATTATTCGAGAAACAATTTCCTTTTCAAATGGTGGGGCTTCTGGTTCTTGTTTTGGTGGTTGAGTAACAGGTTTTGGTGAAGATTGTGGGCTTGATGAATTAAAAGGTTTTTGTTTTGGTTCGCTAGTCATGTTTATTTGATCTTCGACCTTTTGATCTTTTCTTGCAGTAACATTGTACCTTGGATGAGAGTTTCAGGTCTAGGAGGACAGCCAGGAACATAGACATCTACAGGGATAATACCATCAACTCCAGGGAGTACATTATATGAGTCAACATACAACCCGCCCGTAATCGCACAAGCACCCATAGCAATTACATATTTTGGCTCAGGCATTTGATCATAGACCATCCTCAATCGAGGAGCCATTTTTCTATTTACAGTACCCTGTACAACGATTAGGTCACACTGTCTTAGTGAGCCGAAGGCCTCAATAATACCAAATCTTTCAACATCATATCGTGGTCCTGAAGCCGCACCAAATTCAACACTACAGCACGCAGTCTCAAGATGTACTGGCCATAAAGACCAAATTCTTCCCCAGTTGATAGCATAACCTAGGGGTTTATCTAATGCCTTAACTAGTACATCGCTAAGCTTGCTGACCATAATATTGAAGTTTGAAGGATTAACCAGATCCTTTATCATTATTTTTCTCCTCATCTTTTTGTCTGTAATTTGAGTATTTAATACTTCTCGGACGAATGTTTTTCACCAAATCCCTTTCCTGCCTGATAAATAAAGAGCATAACCCATTGCGGCAAACATAATACCTAAGAATGCCATGATTGGCAGAGTTGCAGATCTAGGAATCAAAAATAGTGATGAGGCCCAGCTATAAAGAAATATGGACATGACATCAAAAACCACGAACATCAGAATATAAGAATAATATTGCATCATAAAATGAGAACGCCCTTCGCCACTTGGCATTTGACCGCATTCCATGGGTAGAAATTTAACTGGATTATAACGCCGTCGAGGCGATATCAATCTAGACAGGATTAGAGCAGGAACCGAGGCTAGCACACCAAATCCAAGCATATACATTACAGGAGTAAACTGCTCGATGGCACCTGCTGACAATACATAACTTGCGTGGGCATAAGATATAAAAATCTTGCCTCAGCGTCTTAGTACCATATCAAATAATTGCCTAGCAGCAAGTCTAGGATGATTCAATGCAAGTTTTACCATTTTTGTCGTTGTAAATTCAGCTTTGATAAAATCCAAGAACTCTTCTATAGACATATCTCTCAATATTTCGATCTCTTTATTCCACTCCTCGTCGCTAAGTCCAATCCATCTAGACTGAACCTTGATTGCAGAATTTATTTTTGATTCTATATTACTTCGCCAGGTCCGTTCATACTCAATCAGTGAGGCCTTAACAGAATTGTTTGGCAGTGACATTGCACCAATTTTTCCGGCTAGTCTACCAAATTGTATGGCGTATCTTATGCCTTCTAGTAGCAGAGGATTAGCATGTCCCGCACAATCTCCAACCAATAGCAATCCATCAAAAACAGTAGATTTTCTAAGTCCTTCATTTGGAATGAAACCATAGTGAAGTTCAATTGGTGTAATTTTTCCCATTTTATGAAAGGGGTTTAATTTCTTTTCAAGTATTGAATTTAATTTTTGTAGTGGATCTACCTTGGATTCTGGTCTACCTATGCCAACTCCAATTCTTATTCTATTTTTTGACACTGGGAAAATCCAAGCATAACCAGCTTCAGAATAGTCTCGTCCCACCAATAGTGTCCATGTTTCTGTGTCAACTTTTTCACAATAACACTCATACTCAGCTCCGACCCCGTATCGCCTCCATTCATTAGCTATACCTAACCTCCTGGCAATAGAACTATTGAAACCACTAGCATCTATGACCAGTTTAGAACCTATTACTATATCTCCTTTGGGAGTGGTCGCTTTTAATCCAGAAATTCTATCACTAGAGTCTACTATTACATTGGTGACATTACTCTTTACCATAATTTGAGAACCTGCTTCAGCCGCCAAGAATGCAAGATGTTGAAATGCGCTTCTAACATTCAGTACACACGATTTAGCTGTACTGCTTCGTATGGTAACTTCGTTAGAGGGTGAGATAAAACAAAAGTTTTTTATAGGATTGTAATGCTCGCTAGAAATACCAAGTCTTTCGATTTCATCTATCCATGTAACACCACTAGTTCTGATATTATGTGCTATCGATTCGTCTTTTTCAAATAGAATTACTCTGGCTCCAGATTTGGCGGCTGCATAAGCAGCAGAGAGCCCTGCAGGACCACCACCTACAACTGCTATGTCGCAATCTACCATTTAATGAATATGCACATCCTCTCGACCACTCCTCATTCGCTTATTTAGACAGACAGCCAACGATCAAAATCATCAAAACCAGCCAACTTAACCTGCAGTAAAGGATATGTTATCGAACAGCATATAAGGGAGAATTGAGTCTGAAAGGATCTTCCTTTCCTCCGAGAGCCCAGCAATATTGTATAACGCATCAAATACGTTGCCAGCTACCATCACTTCTTTTACCGCGTATTCACTGATACCATTCCTTATATAATGTCCACCTTTCACGACACCAGAGAAGTCACCGTTGACGGGATTAACATTTCCAGAGAATCTGTTAATTATAACACCCCTATCAATCTCAGCAATCAAATCCTCCAATTTTGATTTTCCAGGTTTGACAATAACATTGCTAGTAGATACAACAGGTGGTGTCTTCGGGGAACCTCCTGCATTGCCGGTACTTTGAGTATTGTCTTTATTAGCAGTATAAGTATTGTAAAGAAAACTTCGCAAAATGCCATTTTCTATAACAGTGTTACGCTGATGCGGAACACCTTCTCTATCAAAACTTGAAGATGCCAAGCTACTTATGTTAGTAGCGTCATCTTCTAAAGTGAAGACATCAGACGCCACAGAACTTCCAATTTTGTCTTGAAATTTACTTGCGTTCTTCTGTACTGCTTGTGAATTAATAGAATAAGCCAATACATCCTGTATTAATTCTGCTGCAGCCGAGGGACTCAACAGCATCTTTCCTCTAAAACTCTCAATATTTTGTGCATGAAGTGAGTTTATGACTGATTTTGCAAATTCTCTTGAGGCCCTAGCTACATCGATATCTCTGACGTAATGGGTACCACCATACTGCAGATCAAAGTTCGATACCTCATTGTGATTATCATTTAATGCCATTCCCATAATTGACCAGGAAAATGAGCTAATTGCTTCCTCGGCCCTTACACCATTAGAATTCAAAAGTCCATGACACATTATAGAACTTGAGAAGTTACCACTGTCTACGCTGATTCTCTTATCAAAGCTTTTTGCAGTAAATAACATTTCTGTTGCCATTTTAACTGCATCATCCAGGCCAAACGATTCTGATTTAGTATCATAGATACCATCAAGTAATGTTATCTTCGATCTGCTAGGCATTGAATTAAACTTATCAGCTGGACTTACTTTAGCAAGTTTGATCGCTTGTTCAATCGCGTTCTCAACGTGCAGTCTATCCAAGTTATTTATAGATGAAAATCCGAGTGAACCATCTACTAGCACTCTGATCCCAATGGTACTACTAGTATGATATGTTGACTGTTTAAGATCGTTATTCTCAATAAAAACTTCAAGCTCTCTGTTATCGAGTACGTATATTTCAGCATATTGGGCTCCGCTTTTCTCCGCTCTAGATACTCCAAAAGACAGATACGTGTCAAAGTCAGTATTAATACTACTTCTTTGTTGTTCCATCTAGTCTATTGCAAGCCTCCTATAATTGCCCTGCACCTGATGTGGGGCCCACCACCATCAACCTTTGCTGGCTGGAATTTTCCACAGTATCCTGTTCCAATATCATATTCGAAATCCTTTCCTACCATATCGACTGATTGTAATACATCGAAGGCGTTTCCAGAAATGCTCGCTCCTTTCATTAATTCTTGAATCTCACCGTTTTGGATTCTATATACTTCTTGTGCACCAAACATAAATTCCCCATTAGCGTCAGCTTGACCATTTCTAGGACCTTCTATTAGATAACCATGTCTAGTCTCTCTTATGATTTCATCCAATTTGTCATTACGTGGTTCAATGAAAGTATTTCTCATTCTAATAAGTGGATCGTCGCTATACTCAAATGCACGCGCATTGCCAGTCGGTGCAGTATCAAAAATTAATGCAGTCTCGCGATTGTGCAGGAAGGATTTTAGAACACCTTTTTCGATGATTGCAGTTCTATTAGCAAGAACTCCTTCATCATCTACAGGAATAGTTCCCGCTGCATTTGCAACGATATTCGATTGCCCACTATCTACCAAAGTGACCAGTTCGCTAGCAATTTTATGCCCAATCTTGTCTTTGACGACGGAGCCTGAAAGAACAAAATCTGCTTCCACCATATGCCCGATAGCTTCATGGGATATCAGGCCTACCATCCCAGGGTCCAAAATCAAAGATGTTTTCTCACCACTTACGTGTTTCGCGCCAAGCAATCTAGTCGCTTTTTCAGATGCTAAATTAGCATACTCAATATGGTCTTTTTTTAGAAATAAATCCTTCCATCCGCCGGTGATTCCAATCCCTTCAGATATAGTAACAGTTTCAGCTCCCATGCAGGCTACAGACACAACGTTAAATTCGGGTTTAGAATCATAAATTTCTGCTTCTGTACCATCGCTATTAACTATGATCTTGTGATCTAATATTTCATGGTAAACACAAGAGGCGGACTTTATAGCTTCTGAATACTTTCTAGCATGGAGCTCGCTCTCTTGAACTATTTTTACTTTCTCTCCCATGTCAACGCTATCAAGATCTGTGTTTACCTTTGGCTTATAGACTCCCCTAACAACTTCATATTGTGCAAGGCCTGTCACCTTCTTCTTTTTAGTTTCAGCAAGTAATCTTGCTGCAGAGACTGCTTTGGCTTCAGAGTCAACCAATGCCTCTCTTGACACATTATTTGTGCTACTAAATCCCCAACAACCATCAACTAGAACTCGAATTCCGCATCCAGAGTTCTGTACATTACGTATAGTCTCTAGCTCTCCATTGCTAAAATTTACCTCATTAGTAAGTCTTGATAGGTAACGGGCTTCAATATATTTTGTATCTCTGCTTTTTGATATTATGGATCGCAGATCATCAATAACCAAAGAATTCGCCATATAAATAAGGTCAGGTGATTGTCGGTAATTGGATATATGTCTATCCCTATAATCTATAGTCGTTAAATTCCACCAAATAGCAAAATGATGGAGACAGATGTATTATGAGATCAAGACTAGATTATTTGTATAAGATCCCTTCTTTTATTTTTATAAGGAAGATCGCATATAATTTGATATTAGCTTGACTAAACATACTTTAATTATAGGAGACTCAAGCTATATGCCAGAAATTGAATCTGGCTCGATTCAATGTGTAATCACGTCGCCTCCATATTGGAATCTTAAAAAATACGGAAATAGAGGTCAACTAAATTCAAAACAAGCATATCTTGAATATTTGAATCAAATCCAAAATGTCCTTATAGAAGTAAAGAGAGTAATGGAGCCAGGAAGGTTCGTTTGTATCAATATAGGAACAGCTGTATCAAATGACAGGATGAGAGCAATTAATGCCGATATCCAGAAAATTATGCATGATCTTGATTTTATATTTAAGAAAGAAATAATCTGGGTAAAACCTAAAGGTACGCAAGGGTTATGGCAAAGGGGAGTCACCAAATTTTTAAAAGTTGAACCTTATCCATGCTTTTTTAGTTTAAATATAATGCACGAGTATATACTTATATTCCAAAACCATGGCAGTCTTCGGATAAACCTTACACATGAAAATAGATTACCGGAAGAATTTGTAAAACAGGTGGCTTGGAGTGTATGGGACTTGCCAATCTCGTTTACAAAAGGCCACCCAGCACCGTTTCCATATGCTATACCTGATCGTTTGATAAAACTATATACCTTTGAAAATGATACTGTTCTTGATCCTTTTGGTGGTAGCGGCACCACTATGAAAGCAGCAAGAGATCAAAAACGGAATTCAATTCTCTATGAAATCAATCCAGAGTACATTAAGCTTATAAAAAATAAAGTGAACTGGAATAGCAGAATCATGGATTCAGGTGCGAGATATGAGATCAAAATTAGGAATAGACATGGGCCTATTACAAACTGATGAAGGTAGAGTTGGCAATCTGGATAGTTTGGATTGGGAAGCAAGGGACGCAACTACAAGATATCTCACGCATAGCTATCATTCGTACTCAGCAAAATATATTCCACAGATCCCTCGTTATTTAATTTCGAATCTTACCAAGAAAAATGATCTCATATTAGACAATTTTGTCGGAAGTGGAACAACTCTAGTCGAATCTAAGATTCTGGGTAGACATGCAATAGGTGTAGATATCAATCCTTTAGCATGTTTAGTAGCAAAAGTAAAAATTACAAATATCCAGAAACCGGATTTGGAAAAAATTTTATCAACCTCCATGTCAATCAAGGATGAAATTCTAAAGTTACGTGCTAGTCTTGAATATACTAACAATAATACCTCAACTTTTGATCAAGATCCAAGTTCGATCAATACAAACGAATACTTACTGGCGAACATACCGAATCAGAATATTCTGAAATGGTTTAATAAAAATGTGATCTACGAGCTGCTAACAATAAAACTAAAAATTGACTCGTTAGAAGAAAACCACATAAGAGATTTTCTTCTGGTAGCATTTTCTTCTATCCTGCGTAGTAGTTCCAATGCTACTAGTGGTTTTGGAAACCTGATGATTAACAAGCAGCCTCCAAAAAAGAACAACATATTTGAAAAATTTAATCGAGTTGTCAACATAATGGTTGCGAAGATGGAAGAATTTAACCAAGTTACAAAAGACAATTCAAACGTCAAAATATTTAATCATGACACTCGCAGCCTTAGATGTATCGCTGATGATACGATAAGCTTCATTTGCACTCATCCACCATACATGGCATCTGTTCCCTTTGCAGAATATCAAAAGTTATCTCTATGGTGGTTAGGTTTCAGTCAAAAAGAATTGGAAAATAAACTTATAGGTGGTAGACGTGCCAGAAGTGACACTGCAGAGAGGTTTTTTCAAGATATTTTCACGACATTAACAGAAATGAAACGAGTGTTACAGAAAAAAAAGTATTGTTGTATTATTATTGGAAATCCGATATATAATAATATAGAATGGCAATTGAATGAGATTATAAAAAAGAATGCTTCAGACGTAGGATTTACATTTCTAAAAGAAATAACTCGTACGAAATATAGACTAACTATGGGTAGAATGAAACAAGAGTTTATCTTAATTTTCAGGAATTGATTAGCAACAACAATAATATAAAATAATATATTTGCCACACTTCCTTCTACAGGATATTAAATAATGGATATCATCCCTGCTTACCCCGCTCCAGACTTTAAAGATATCGTGAAGTGGGAAAATTCAGATCCCATATCTATCAAAGACCTTAGAGGTAAGGTGGTGCTATTGGATTGTTGGACATATACATGCATATTCTGTTTGCGTACTATACCAATAATGAAACGCCTGCAGGAAAAATATTCCAGAAAATATGGTTTTTCTTTAATACAAGCACATTCTGCTGAATACGAATTTGCGCGCAACATACAAAATATTCAAAAAGCATTAGCATATTATGATGTTAGTAATATCCCAGTAGCATTCGATACAAACAACAGGACATGGGAAGCATATGGCAATATGTATTGGCCCAAACACGTTTTGATTGATCAAAACAACTTTATTCGCTACGAACATGCCGGTTATGGCACAATAGATGAATTTGAAAATGCAATAGTGGAATTATTAGATGAGGCAGGATGCAGACCTACTGAAGACATGGAAAGTGGAAATCCTAACGATGAAATTTTTGACACCTATGGAATGCATTTTAATGGCATAGCACCTGAAACCTGTATAGGATATTCTAGACTTAAGCGCTTTGGAAACAATCAAACAATGAAACCTGACGAGCCTAACACGGCGATTGATCCTGGTTCTCACATGGAAAATGTAGTTTACCTTTCTGGAAAATGGATATGGGAAAGAGAAGGAGTAAGAATTTGTTTAGGGGCTAAAGAAAAGAATTCCGCTGTCATCATGAAGTATAATTCTGCAAGACGTGTTCATGGGATTATTGGAACGTCAGACGGAAACATTGGACGAGCAGAGGTAAAGATGGATGGAAATTACCTCAGAAAAGATCAATTAGGGATGCATATGAAATTAAAGGACGGCGTTAGCTATGCTGATATTGAATGGCCATTTATACATAACCTGATTAGGACTGAAGACCCAGAGATACACGAAGTTCAAATTATTCCCCGATCAGATAATTTCGTGTTTAACACTTTTGTATTTGGCTAACTGAGAATGTAAGTTGGGTCTCATTCCAATCGTGATACATACTTAATATTCAAGCATATCTATGGATATGAAAATCATTGGTATAATCCATTGAACCTAATCTCCGACGCTGTTGTCCAGAGGTATCGGTGTATCAATACACATAACACAATAATAAGAACAATACCATTAAAAAGCTCAAGATTCCTATGTTTTGGATACGCAAACTGAGAGTATCACTATGGAGCAATTCACACTAATATAACCTTCGATATTGCACGATTTGAGTCAACCAATATCGATGTATAGCTATCTCTGACTATCGCAATATTTATAATAGAAGACTATTAATTTAGTTTTTTTTCTGATCGCTAATCAGCTGCAAAATGCGCAGATGGTTATGTTGTGACATCGTTGTTATACTTTTTGCATTTATTATTATATATCGAGACTGATATTAATAATATATTCAGTTTCTTTTCTGCCAAGAAAGTTTTTTATTACATCACATATTTTATAATTCGGAGCGTGAAGAAGGAGAACATCGAGGTACATATAGAAGGAAATATTAGTGAACCGCTCCACGAGGATTCTTTGGCACCGGACTTCACTGCGCGGGACCTAGATAGTAAAGCTATAAGGCTTTATGATTTTCGTAGTAAAAAGGAAGTTGTGGTTTATTTTTATCCAAAAGACTTTACCCCTGGATGTACTACAGAGGCCGCAGAATTTACAAGAGAATACGCTAAATTCAAAGATGCCAATATAGAAATAATTGGGGTCAGTCCTGATAATGATGACTCACATAAAAAGTTTAGAGAGCGAATGAAAATTCCTTATTTACTTGCATCAGATGTTCAAAATGAAATATCTAGGAAATACGGTGTTTATGGAGTCAAGAAATTTATGGGCAGAGAACATATGGGAGTTAATAGATCAACCTTCCTAGTTGACAAAAATAGTATAATTGTTAAAGTATATCCAAGAATAAAGCCAATACTAGGCAAAGGATTTGCCGACGAATACATCAAGATTTTCGACATGATAGCGAAAGGGAAAAAATCCGTCAACGAAAGCAAATAACGAAAGATGCAACAAAAAAGAACACCTACATAAATAGTCTCACTATCTGAGTACATGACAATTTCAGTCTAATTCTTGTTATGGATCGTTAGATAGACGGTTTACGTGAACTAATGCAATCCTTATAATCAAGCATGATATCAACCCGCATTTGCTACGTCCCGAGAGTAAGTTAAGCTGGGGTTTACAAAATACATGCTACACCATTTGTTAATACTTTTATTATTATTACTAATAATAACCGTATGTCGCAGAAGGCATTTATTTCATAAAACAAGTAATATCTTTAATAGACTAAGTGCATTTATAATTTATAATGAAATGAAAGTATGCCAAGGAATCAGGCTACACAAAAGATAAACAAGAAGGTGCGAATTTGTAAATACTGTGGGTGGAATATGGATGAACCAGATCTAGAGATACTTACTTTCTTTCATTCTGATTGTTGGAAGGAATATAGAAGAAATAACATAGTATACCCTATGCCTGGACTTGTTTAACAAATGCTTATTTGCCAATATCTACATATACACTACTGTCGGAAACGTCTTCGCCTAGTACATCCCTTTCCTGAAAAGCATATAATCTCTGCACCTATCTGGGAGCATATTAATATGAAGTCTTATCTAAGAGGGGGTTTAACGTGAGCAAAGGTAATGCCAAGAACGAAAATTTTCTTGAAATAACCCAAAAATTTCAAACCTATTCTTATGTCTTTATGTTCAGTTTTGTTATCTATAGAGCTAACGCGATCACACTTATTTTTTGTCCGACTCTTCAATGGCACTTTTTTTTCGCGGAAACATTTTCTCGTATGGTTCCAATATACTTCTACAAAATTGCATACCCTTCTGTGTAGCCCTATAAATTGTAACTATTCTTTTGCCAATATGTGTTTCACTTTTGTTTATCAGTCCATTTAGTTCTAACTCATAAATAATAGATCTGTGTTTCTTTAAGTTCAATCCACAAAAACTGATTAATGCAGTCTGATTTAATTCACCATACTCAACCAATTTTAGTAGTATATCCTCAACGATATAGATCCTATCACGATATGAGGATGTAGAACCAGACATTACTAGCAACTGACTTTTAAGGTTGTTTATACCTATACACTCGTTTAAGGTGCAAGTTTGTTTAGTAATGTACTATAATTATATATAACAATCTTACGTGCTGCAACGTTAACCCCATTGACCATTAGCGCCTTACTCGGCTTGTTTCAGTAAGTTTGCCAAGCCATAATGCAACAAGATACGTTTCTCGGCCCAAAGTATCAAAGTCCTATAACCTAATCTACGACTACAGATCCTTAATGTTAATTGCTATACTTAAAAGAAGCACAATTCAAATAACACTCATAATGAAGGAAAAGAAAAACAAACGGTGTCCGATATGTGGTTGTACAGAGCATAGATTGATAGGATGCGCTACACATTGGCGAAACCATGTTAAAAATGACGAAGCAAGGTGCAAGATAAGAAAAGGTGAGGAGAAGAGCACCTGATTAAAACTAATAGTCCACAGCTATTGCAATTGCAGCTTCCATAACTTTGGAATGAACAGCTAATCTGTGTAATATTTTCACCCGGAGATCTAATAAGATAGAACAAACCTAATCAATATTGCAAATAACATTATTCGCTAATGTTGAAGAAATTGATGTATCAGTGCACTGATATATCATTTTTAAAATATGCACTTCTTTACATGAGTGGACTCAACATAGTTGTAAATCACCAATTTTCAGTACCAGTTCAAAATTTTATAATCCTTATCATTAATGAGAAGTTGGAAGTATATCTGACTGTGAGAGGATAATGATGTGAGTGAGGATACAGAATTAATGATCTGTCCTGCGTTTAGTACAAAGAATCATTATCAATTGCATTTGATTAGTTTAATTCATATATCATATCTCTTATCTTATTTCACATATACAATACTGTCAAAATTTAATGAAATGTATCACTACTTGTGTGTACCTGCTCCAGATGTAACTTGAATTCACTAGAGCTGCCAAACTCCTTACCACAGTATTCACAAACAATACCATTGTTATCCTGTTGGTTATTTTCTCCCTCTTCCTGCACGGATTAACCATAATTTTATAGTATAAAAAGTTATAGAATCAGCAAATTTCAACAAAGATTAATTAAGGAGTTGAGAAATTACAATTATTTTCTTACCATATGCTCGCTGATAACATTCTACTATTATGTTATCTAAGCTATCTAACTGTGCTTATATGGTGTTATACCATATAAGTTGCATATATCTGGCTAGACTTAACACTCACATGGAGACATGATAATCAAAGTATATTTGGAAATTTATTAAATCCAAATATTGTTTGAGTAGTCTGGACTTGGAGGATATTATTAATATTGCCCTAATATTCATACATAAAAAAGACGACACTTTCAGCTAATGTTTGAAGAATTATGTTTAATTTGTGCATTCAGCAGAAAAACTTCCTTAATTTTGAAGATAACTTCTCCCTTATAGATAATATGATATATCCTGAAAACTTCCCTTGTTCTAGAATTGTATCCTATTTTAACAATCTTTCTGAATGTCTCGAGTTGAGAGTTTTTTATAATGCTTCCTATGCCCAGATGTTTTTGTTTTATCTGTATTATTATTTCTTCTGGTAAATTACTATGAACAATATATGAGGTTGCGTGAACTAAATTTTCACCTGTTTTTTTGTTGATAATTCTTGCTTCTCTTTTTATTGATTTATGATATTCCTTTTGTTTCAAAATTTTTACGGCTACTTCAGAATTTGTTAATATAGTCAAAACTTGCTCTAAAGTGCCAGTTTCTGCTAAGAGAATTTTTTCAAATAAGCTAAGTTTGATATTTGAAATAGTTTCAAGATCAGAAATCCTTTGTAGCATATGGATACCAAAATCGTTCGATTCAATCTGAATGACTACAACCATTTAATCTTAAATGAATATTTCAAATATTAAAAAAATGATCGAAGAGCAGTCGGCAAATGATTGATGCGAGAGCAATCCCGATGGTTCCTAAACTGATTATTTTAAGCCACATTTCTAGCCTTTTCTCACGGGGTTCGTCCTGTGACAGTCTTTTTAGTTCTTTATAAGGTCTAGATATTTTTATTTCTACATAACTGATAAGACCCGTAATGATGGATAACGATACTGGGATAATATTAATAGAATTAGTCTGTATTATGAATCCAGCTAACAAAGGTAATACTCCCCAAGAAACTGCGAACCATAAATCATTATGAAAATATCCATTGAACAACTCGAAATTATATGCAAAAACAAAAAATCCTTCTGATATAGCTATAACCCATAATAAAGGTACGTAGAATATCATATAATAAGATCCAATAGAATATGCCGTTACTAACGATATTATTATTAGCATCCATAGCTGTTTATCACTAAAGTATCTTCCCCAAGGCTTTACATTCCGTGAACCAAGACCATCTGCAGCATGAGCAGATACTCCGAGTGCTAACATGTATATAATGCCAATTGCGCCTACTCTATCCCATAGTATTACGTTTGGTAAAATAGAACCAATCATCACAAATGAAATACACATTCCTGTATAAGGTATGAAAAGCAATCCCACAAAAGCTCGGAACCTGACAGGACCGAATTTTGGTACGAACCACTCCTTTAGGCGAGTATCGTCGTTCATGGTTTTCTCGCAAAAATGATTGCGGCCGTCCCAAGTGTATAGTATTTGCAAAATACACCTTCAAATCCTCTCTGTTTAAGAGAATGTATTGTACATTCGACCCATTCGCTAGTCTTTACCATGTCATTCAGCTCGTTAAATACAGTCAGCCACGGTTTGACTGCGTAGCCTGTCATTCTAAGGATCACAAAATACATATTCCACAAGCTTTGGAATAGCTTATGTGAAGGATAAGTAAAATCATGGAATATCACAGTACCATCATGTTTGAGGGTACGCCAGCATTCATCTACAACTATTTTGACGTCCACATATTTAGCTAGATAAGAGGACACAATCGAATCGAAACACTCATTTTTATACGGTAGCATTTCTGCAGTCCCATTAATAAGTAGTAAATTTTTCCTTTTGCTTTTTGCAGCCTTTAAATAATTAAATTCTAGATCAATGCCAATCACCCTTGTAATGTCAGCATTATCGGTAAACATAGAAGAGAGAATACCTGTTCCACATGCAAGATCAAGAATTAGATGTTTTTTGTCGATCATCTTTACAATCTGATTTTTCCAAACATAATCCTGGCCAAATGTCGTGAAGCGGACTATAGAATCATAAGTATTGGCATTATCAGAAGTAAAGAACGCTCTAGCATTTTTATAACCTTCGTGGACTCTCAATACCATATCTACATATACGCACTAGCATGTCTTAAAATTTATAGTGGTATATGACATATTTCATAGTTGCATTTCATCAACTGGCAAAGAAACATAACTATAGACGAGATAAACGGGCAGAAAGTTGTCATCAAACGTAACAAATCAACTAAGGATTTTCATGAGTATCTCTTAATACTAGGATATACATTAATATCGATTCTTATGATACATCCTTCCTCACCACCACTTGCTGGAAAAACCATGTTGAAGAATGAAGGATATGATACCAGAATAAATTTGAGGCACTTAGGAATCCCCACCCCTCGTTTAATTTCGATTTCTGATGACACTATTGTTGAAGAATATCTGGAAGGAGGTAATCTCTTTAGAGCTCTTTCTAACGGCGGACCTGATTCATTAGCTTTCCAAGCAGGAACATTAACTGGCAAATTACACAAAGCAGGTTATGTGTTTATAGATAACAAATCACAAAATTATCTGGTAACATTAGACAATTTAATCGTTAGAACAGATTTAGCGTTTATACAGAGAGAAGATTCGATTTTTTCTCGAAGTATGGACATAGGCTCATTTTTAGCAAGTATTATAGATTTTGAAAGATTTCGATATGATATGATAGAGAGAGCTTTTCTTGATGGATATAGGTCGCAGATGAAAAAGCTTCCATATTTGCATATAATTCTACGTAATATTCTTTCGCTAGGTTTCAGTTCTAATCAATTCGCGATGTTTAGAAAAATTGCTGGGACTTCCGCATATTTCGGATAATGGATAACTGAAACACACAATATATGACCACAGTATGGCTAGTGAAATGACAATAATCTGATTTGCCAAATCCATCTATATATAATCATCAGCAGGCGATTATGTTATTATGGGAAATCCAACATGATAAGACAAAATGTATACGACACCGACGATATACCTACAATACCAAACGAGACATTTTTTCAGACAGTGGAATGCCAACAGCAGATATGAGTGCTTGTGATGCTGTACCTTTCCATCTGCTATAATGTGGTCTATAGTAATGTGAAGATCTGGAAATGCAGTAATTGGATCGCTTAAATATTGTTTGAGTGAATGCTACTAGTATTAATTTATTCACATGATTGACTGAGTATCATGATTTCTCTCTTGCTGCTTTTGCTGAAGTTGTACTAATATGCTTTACTGCTTTTGCCCCTCAGATACTGGAACAAAAATGCTTACGACTGCAACAAAAGTTAGAGCGGGACAGTATTCTATAGTTCATCAGCAAATTTTTCTTTCATCAGTATTACCAAAACATCCTCCATACAAGGTAAATGAATATACATAATAGTTACCGTACTGTTATGCTATATTTAAAAAGGCTCACAATTGTGCGTTAATTGGAATTTGCAAACTTCTCTATTATATGACCTATACACTTTGTAGTTTTGTTTAGCAAATCAATCCTAGCAAATTCATTTGGGGAATGGATTCTCGAGAATACATAGGTACTGCCTACTGAAATGCATGGTACATTAAGGACCTTAACAAATGGATACATTGGTCCTGTACCAGCGGATGATATGCTGATTATAGATGAATCAAAGATTTCATTTGTGGATTCTTCAACCTGTCTCACAAAAGGATCATTAGGTGATGTTCTGACAGCCGATTCGCCGTGGATAAGTCTTGCTTCCACGTCATTACCAAATCCATTTTCCCTTAGATGATCTTTGAGTCGCGAGAATTGCTTTTCCGGTATCATATTAGGAATGAGTCTGAAATCTAACTTGGCAGTGGCTATCGCAGGTAGAACTGTTTTTGCTCCCTCACCGATATAACCTGCAGCGAGGCCTGCAATATTGCAAGTTGCCATTCCGACAAGTGCTTTAATAGCATCTACCCCAGCAACATTGTTTACAAATGTATGTATTTGATATTCTTTTTTAAATTCATGCTCATTGAAAGAATCTCTGGATAGCATACTAAGTTCTTCTCGAGTATATTGCCTTACATCTTCGTACCAGTCTTTAATCAGAATTTTCCCCTTATCGTCTCTTAGAGTATTTAAGGCTCTTAAAAGCCGCCAGGCAGGATTTTCGATTAATACTGCAAGGCTGGAATGAGCATCTCTTGATGGACCTCTTGCTATTAACTCTACATAAAGCAGGCCCTTCATTCCAAGGCTGATAATTGGTCTATCCTTTACGTCAACATAACCAAACTCCCATATCACTCCATCACAATCGAATTTGTCTCTATACTTATTGAGATATTGTTCTATATGTACACTACCAATTTCCTCTTCTCCTTCTACTATGAATTTAACGTTACAGGGAACGTCACCGGTTTTCTTTAGGTAATAC
>DATFDI010000096.1:0-2425 GCA_035252175.1 Nitrososphaeraceae archaeon | reverse complement strand
TTTCCTTTTGTTCTTTTCTTTTTGTACGCTCTAGTTTAGAGAGCTTGTCATAATGATATGTTTTGACAATGTGTAGATTTCCATGTTTATCTTGCCTTAGTTTTTGACATTCTGTTTTAGATACAAGTTTTTGACATAGTGGACAATATAACAGCCTATGCATATTTGGATTCTAATATATGATGGTTGACGTCTTGAAACCACGCCATTTTCGCTAACTCTGTGTCCGTGTATGCTGGGAAGGAGCCTTAACCTTCTCATTGTTATATAGCTCAGGCAAAGAATAAACAAACCCAACATGTACACAATCAGACTTCTCATCTAGCAAACACTGTGAGCGTATGGATAACACTAACGCCACTATAAAATATGCAATTGAAATGATATTTTTTACAAATATTATCCAATTTAGTGTGATCTAACTCCTAAACATGACAATAAAATTAGAGAATAAATCATTTAACATATATTTAAAAACTTAGGAAAATATGATTTAGATAATCATTTCATATCTTAATTGATATGTAATGAATCATTTATATCAATGTATGTATATTTAATGACCATAGTGTAGATGAGTCAGAACAAAAATGGTAGAAAAGATTCATCAAGGCAGAAGAGGAAATCGTCATCGATATCTAATTTAAATAATAATAATAATAATAATAACAGCAATCTTGAATCCTCTTATTCACCTAAGCAAATATCAAAGCTACTTGATCATCAGAACATTAAAATAATATCTGAACTTGTAAGCAGTCCTAATATCACCAGCCTTTCACTTGCAAACAAACTTGATATCCCTCTTTCCACGTTACAAAGAAGAAGAGCAAGAATTGAAAATGCAATACTCAAGAGAAATTATACTTTTAATTATAAAGCATTTGGTGCTAGAATAGGAGATTTAATTGTAAATGTTGATAGAGGTAAATCAAAAGAAATAGCTCAGAACCTGCTTAAGAAATACAAGAATAATATTGTATCGTGCGATACTAGAATTAATTCAAAACATAACATTTCTGCCCATGTTATTTACAAAGGTACTGATGAGTTGCATGAATTAATAGAAAGTGTCAGAACCATGGACTATGTAACTGGAGTTGATTGGTCTGAAATGGTAGAAGTAATAGGAGACAATAATTCTGAAGTCATAAGTGCTTTCTTTAGTAGATAGTTATAATCAGTCAACAACAATGCATCCAGCAGATTTATAGAATATGGTAATAATTAAAACGCAGCAGAATCTCACACCACCAGACAATAATACTAGATCATGTCCTGTAGTAACATGTTCCATTTGCAGTAGAAACGACAAGCTAATTACGGATTCTGAATCAGGCGAGATCATTTGTGGCAACTGTGGTACTGTGATATCAGATAGAGTTGAAGATGCAAGTCATTTAGAGCGACGTATATTTCCTGGAGGGGGACAAATGGAAGAAGTAAGAGCTAGGACAGGAGCGCCGACCTCATTAGCAAGACACGATATGGGGCTTGCCACGATGGTTGGAAAGGAAAATAGAGATGCTAGTGGACAGAAAATAGATCCTTCGATGCAAAGGCTAAGGATATGGGATTCTAGAGTACAATTAAGCTCTCCATCAGACAAAAGTCGAAGGGAAGCTTTTATGTTGCTTGACACATTAAAAGATAAGCTTGGGCTATCAGATACAGTAATTGAAAATACAGCATATTTGTATAGAAAAGCTCAGCAAAGACAATTTTTACGTGGTAGATCAATAGCTGGCGTGGTGTGCGCTGCTATCTATATTGCATGCAGGGATTTAGGAATATCAAAAACTATGAAAGAAATTGCTGCAGCTAGTAACGTAAAACAAAAGACTATTGCAAGAGTATACAGGCAGCTGATACTTGAATTTGACTATAAAGTTCCAAATATTGATCCAGTCAAATGTGTTGCCAGGGTTGCAAACAACGCTAAACTAGCTGAAAAGACAAAACGTCAAGCAATCGATATTATGGAAAAGGTCAAGCAAAATGAAGTATCTGCTGGTAAAGATCCAATGGGATTAGCTGCTAGTGTTATCTATATGTCATGCATCAAAACTGGCGAGAGTATAAGCCAAAAAGAGATTTCATACGTGGCTGGGATAACAGAAGTCACACTAAGAAATAGATACAAAGAACTGAAGAATCGACTAATTGACTTAAATTAGATTTATGCTACCAATTTGAGTGCATCTATCACAGACACAGAAATTAGTGTTAGGCTTCTGTTGTTATCTTTATAGCCTTGCCGTGATGTTCAATTAACTTTTTTTGTTGCTCATATGAGAATTTCTCAAAATCTTTTTGAGGGTACAAGCAAAATCCTTTCAATGCAATACCATCTTCATATTTTCTTGGCAATGATAATTCATAATCAATAAGCTCTTCATTCTTGGACCTATGATGATACGCCCCC
>DATFDI010000095.1:0-22033 GCA_035252175.1 Nitrososphaeraceae archaeon | reverse complement strand
CTCCTTTTGAGATTCTAGAAAATTATCAGCTATTTCTCTTGCTGTTTGAATGGTTTGTTCCTGATATTCATTAGCAGCTTGAGTATAACGTGGAATATCTTTTCTTGCTTCATCTGTTGCTCTTCTGATGTTGTTTCTGGTCTGATCAAATAGCGCCTTACTTTCATACATGCTTGTCATATATTGCATTGTCTCCTTGTTCAGCTTAGGAGCATCTGCTGATTCTGATCGCATTGAACCAAAGGGTTTATCTTCATTTTCTTTTTCTGCGGAAGAATATGAAGCACTGGAGGGCGCTATCTTCATCTCCGTTTGTGACAGAACCTCATTTTCTTGTTCCTCCAACGGAACCTTCATCTCCGTTTGTGACAGAACCTCTCCTTCAGATGCCGGAGTGGTGGTAACCGTAGTTATAGTGGCTGTATCTTCATCCACACTTATGTCGTCTACAGTCACTTCTTCTTTTGGAGTGATATTCTCTGCCGAAATTTTATTTTCTTGTTTTTTGATCAAATCATCAGATGTCGCTTTAGTTACCTTGATTTGATTTGATTCAGTTTTAGAGTTATTAGTGTTATTTTCACCCCTATTAGCTCTAGGATCTTCTGTTCTGGTTTTTCTGTTATCTTTTGGTTTAAAACCTTTAGGCAAAGTCATCGTCATTACAAAGATGTACTTTGTCATCTAAAAACGTATTCCTCAATGTCATCGTTGCCTAGATATGCACTGTTTATATACTGTATTCTAAAGTGTATGCTACTGATATCAAAAATTGCATATAGCAGCTGTTCCGTTGCAAATTCGAAAACAACTTCAAAAAGAGACATTCTATGGATGTGCAATATGTGGGTGCCCAGTGATAGAATATGTTCAAATTGTTCCATACAATGACACTCAGACCTTCATTCCTGAGAATATGGTGTCTTTATGCCCTTCTCATTATCTTCAATATAGAAATGGAGAGAACTTATCAGAATCATCTTTACGTGATGCCAAGAAAAACCCTTACAACAAAACGCATGAAAAAGATTCTTTCATAATACAATCTCAAGATATGTCAATCAGCATCGGTAAGTGTAAGTTTGTCAATACTTCAAGGGTTCTTGTAATAGATGACTTTGACATCATCTGTATAAAAAGAGAGAATGGAAAATACTTATTATTAGACATTAATTTCTTTGACAAATTGAACAACCTAATAGCTATAGTTTCGGATAATAGTTGGACGGCCGAAAAAAGCAGTGATTGGAGTGTAAGTTTCAAGTCGGGCTCTCTAACAATCCGAAATCAGACTAAAAAAATATTATTTGAAGCAAAGGTCGAAACTAAACCCGACAATAAAGAAAGCCATATAACGATAAAAACTGACGGAATGTATTATAACGGAGTCCCAATAGAAATCACAGAAACACAAGTATTGATTGACAAGAAGGAAATCGCTATAGATTTAAAAGGCACTGTTTTAAAGAATTATGAGACCGGTATATCAGCAGAAACATTCTAGTGTTTAGAATGCGAAGCAGAAAATGCATCTGTGAATATCCAATAGAGAAATTAAGGAATGCTCGAAGGCATCTCCAAAGTCAAGCAAAACTCAATAAGGGTTCTAGTTCTCGGATTGCGAGGGCCTATGATTATACTTTTTGATTGCAAATGAAATTGTTAATAATTATTTGTTCTTATAATATACACTATGCCCAGGAAACCTGAACAGAATGTCTCCTCTTATAACAGTACTGGCCCAACAAATGACGTGATAGCGATAGCAGGACTAAGCCTTGCATTATCCTACGAAAATGCTGCTATTGATAGACTAGAGAAAAGGTTACAAGAAAGCACGGTTCTTGAAGTCAAACAAAAATTAAAGCACCATCTTCAAGAGACTAGAGAGCAACAGCGAAGGCTTAGCGATAGAATTAAGGCTTTAGGAGAGGGAATGGAGCCAATCACTGAAAAAGGTCGATTGCCGTTACCTGAACCCCCAGAGAGTTTAAAGATGATGATCGAAAATAATAGTTCAGATAATGAAAAGGAAGTCTGGGAAGCATTAAATGATTTAATAATTGAAAGAGCTGAAGTTATCATGTATAAAGCTGGAATCCAAGCATTAGAGCTGCTGAAAGCAGATAAGAAAACTATTCAAACGTTAGAAAAGAACTTAAAAGAGGAACAATCCTTTGGAGACTGGCTCGAGAAGAATAATCCCAAAATCGCAAGAAAACTAATGACAAAGCAGTTGCAAGACAGAAAGAAGAGAAAGAAAGATGACTCGGCAGTTGAAACACAGCATAAAGAAGTAGAACGTGTAGCACCAACACCTACCTAGATTTAACGTATGGCCAATCCCATTCCATTTGGTGCTGCTTATCAGCCTAAGATGTCTTCTACTACCAATGTATAGTGAAGGAAGCTTAGTCAGTGTCTACAGAAACTATTCTCTAACTGCTAAAAAAGATCATATAACCTACCAAGTGCGACTTTTTCAGCTGGTTCAGTTGTCGCTAGCTTTCCATTTACCTTGACAACGTAGGTTTCAGGATCGATTTCGATCTTTGGTGTGTAATTGTTGTATACCATGTCCTTCTTACCAATTCTTCTGCAATTCTTAACAGGGAGCAACTTCTTTCTGAGTTGTAATTTCTTTGCCAGGCCATTTTCTATCGCGAGCTTCGAGGTGAATGTTACAGATGTAGAATATTTTGCAGCTCCTAATGCTCCAAACATTTCCCGATAATAAATAGGTTCTGGTGTCGGGATAGAGGCATTCGGATCCCCCATTAGAGAGTATGCTATGAATCCCCCTTTTATTACCATTTTTGGCTTCACCCCAAAAAAACTAGGCGCCCACACAACGATATCAGCCATTTTCCCCCTCTCCAACGAACCGACATACTCTGATATGCCGTGAGTTATAGCAGGATTGATAGTTACTTTGGCTAGATATCGTTTGACCCTTGCATTATCGCTGCCTGCTTTGTGTTCTTCTCTTAGTGGCCCAGTCATTTTCTTCATCTTATCAGCAGTCTGCCATAATCTCCTGTTCACTTCACCCACTCTTCCCATAGCTTGGCTGTCAGAAGAATACATACTTAGGGCCCCCATATCGTGCAGGACATCCTCGGCAGCGATCGTCTCGTACCTTATTCTGGATTCGGCGAAAGCTACATCCTCTGGAACTGAAGGATTTAGATGATGACAGACCATCATCATATCTAGGTGTTCATCAAGGGTGTTTACAGTAAAGGGCCTTGTTGGATTTGTTGAAGATGGTAGAATGTTTTTTTCTCCTGCGATTTTCATAATATCTGGAGCATGACCTCCTCCGGCTCCCTCTGTATGATAGGTGTGAATTGTCCTACCCGCTATTGCTTCAATCGTATCATCAACAAAGCCACATTCGTTTAGAGTATCTGAATGAATTGCAATCTGGGTGTCGGTCTTATCCGCAACATTTAGAGCAGCATCAATTGTAGCTGGCGTCGAGCCCCAATCCTCGTGTAGTTTCAGTCCACATGCTCCACCTTGTGATATCTGATCAATCAATACAACTTCCAACGAGTCATTTCCCTTCCCAAGAAGACCGAAGTTTAGTGGTATCTCTTCGACTGCTTCTATCATCCTGTGCAGATTCCACGATCCCGGTGTGCATGTAGTCGCATTAGTGCCATCTGCAGGACCAGTGCCGCCACCTATCATCGTAGTCGTACCATTGCATATCGCTTCGATAGCTTGCTGGGGTGAAATAAAATGTATGTGAGTATCTATTGTTCCAGGAGTACAGATAGTGTGTTCGCCAGCAATCACCTCAGTAGCAGATGAAACGGTCATATCTACACCGCTCATTATATTTGGGTTGCCTGCTTTTCCTACTCCTGCTATTAAACCATCTTTGATACCAATATCAGACTTTATTATTCCTAAAATCGGATCCAACACTATGGCATTTGTAATTACCAAATCAAGTGTATTCTTACCAAGTGCGCCACTGGCCTGGCCCATACCGTCACGTACAGTTTTCCCTCCCCCAAAGACCAATTCGTCGCCATAGTTAGTCAAGTCCTTTTCGATTTCAATAATTAAAGACGTATCAGCTAGTCTTACTTTATCTCCAACGCTTGGACCAAACAAGTCAACGTACTGTTTTCTAGGGATTTTGAGCGTCATATTTATCGCTTGATTTTTCTTTCTTTCCTTCTTTCCCGATCACTATTAAATCCTTTAAAGCCATTTTTCTTTGCTTTTTTAAAAGCCTGTTCCCTTTTTTCAGACAATTTACCATTTACAAGGCCGCTAAAACCATATACTACTCTCCTTCCACCGTACTCAGTTAGCTCCACTTGTCTGATCTCTCCAGGTTCGAATCTAATAGAGGTTCCTGCAGGGATATTGAGATGATACCCATATGATTTAATTCGTGAAAATGAGAGAGCTTTGTTTACTTCAAAAAAATGTGTATGAGATCCTACTTGAATTGGTCTATCACCGGTATTGCTTACTTCGATTGATTTGGTTTTTTTGTGTGCATTAGCAATAATTGGATCTTTGGATAAAAAATATTCGCCTGGAATCAAACAGTATCACCAATCATACTATGGGATCATGTACCGTGACAAGCTTAGTTCCGTCATCGAACGCAGCTTCAACTTGGACTGTTCTAACCAGTTCAGGTACTCCAGGAAGAACATGATTTCTTGACAAGACTTTTCTGGCTGAAGCCATCAAATCAGAAACAGACCTTCCATCACGAGCGCCTTCCACGATATAGTCAGCAATGATTGCTATCGCCTCAGTATAGTTAAGCTTAAGACCCCTTGCTTGCCTTCGTCGAGCGACTTGTGCTGCTAAAAAAATATATAGCTTGTCAATTTCTCTTGGCAGAAGCATCATAGTTGATTATAGACAATCTATTGCATTATTAAACATTCATATTTGTTGAAGCCATAATTAATACACTGGTAATCAAGAATCTACTGGCACGGTAAATTAAGATGTTATTGGTAGAATCTATACTGGGCAATATCTGCGATGATATCTCGTTACAAAAAGAATTCAAAAGGGCAGACCGCCATGGATTGTGTGAACGTCTCAGAATCACAAGGCTTGAAACTGCTCGTCTTAGGCTAAGGAAGAAGACAGACAAAGGAACAGACATCGGACTAATTCTTGGCCAGAATAGAACATTGCGTCATGGGGACATATTGTTATTGTCCTCGGCACCATCTAGGCGTAGATCAAATCCTAAGAGATTCGTTCTGGTGGAACAGCTCGCTGAGAAAGTTATTTGCATAAAAATAAAATATCACACTAGAAAGCCGAGTATTAGAACCAATATTCTAATACCAATTAAGAATAACAGAGAAGACCTGATTGTAGGACTAGTGTCAATTGGACATCTGCTAGGAAATATGCATCGACCAATTGCAATTGATGCCAAAAAAAATAAAATAATATTTCCTGCCCAGGATGATTCTGAGCTCATCATATTTAGAAAATTATTGAGAGATGTGAAAGATCGTATAGACCTAAGTGTAGAGAAGCAAATTTTCCGACCGCAGTATCAGGGAATGGAGCCACATAATATTGACCATCAGGGACGATAGAAGTTATGAATTCCATTTGATGCAGTTAGCTGATTCGTTCTTTCCATCAGGAACGTTCGGCATGTCTAACGGGTTAGAATCGTTTGTCAAGAAAAACTTGATAAGGAATCGAAAGGATGTTTCGAGGTTCATTGAACTCCAAATGCATTTTCAGTTCGGGCCATGTGACTGTATGGTCATGTCGCTCGCGATGGACGCAGCCTATAACCGCGACTTGCGGTCAGCAATAAAATTGGACAATGCATATTATTCGATGAAGTTGGTACGCGGTGTTAGAACAGCTTCCATTCGATCGGGTCGGCAAATACTAATTTGTGTGGCGCAGGTGATCCCAGCTAAAAAACAGAAAATATCAAAATCGAATATACCGATTGTCGATGCCAATACGATAGAGTTTGTCAAGCAATTCGTGAACAAGACGAAAAATGGGCATGCTATGGCAACATATCCAGTTAGCCTAGGTATTGCTACAACTTGCTTTAGAATACCTAAAGAAAGTGCCATAAGAATGATGCTTTATTCATATAGTAGTAGCATAATAGCAGCGGCTCTAAGATTGGGTGTTATCCATCATTTTGACGGTCAAAAGATCCTTACACAGATCGGGCAGACAGTTAATTCTCTTTCTAGTAAATTATCGACTAGACGATCAATTAATGACATTTGGCAACTAAGTCCACTAGTAGATATTTTTCAAATGGACTATGAACATTGGGACTCTAAAATGTTTATTACATGACCTTGGGTAGGATTCGTGTATGTTCAAAGAGAAGACAGCGCATAGGCACATCCCTAGGATCGGAATAGGGGGACCCGTAGGCTGCGGGAAGACCCGTCTTATTGAGCAAATTGTCCCAATTTTAGATAAAAAGGGTTATCGCTGTTCTATTATATCTAATGATATAATATCAAAAGAAGACGCTCAACGCATGCAGCGACTGCTTGCAGCCGATTTAAAGCTAATGCCAGAGGATATGATTATTGGAGTGGCTACAGGTGGTTGTCCACATACTGCCATACGCGAGGATCCCTCAATAAATTTAGCTGTAGTAGAAGAAATTGAACAAAAGGATCCGTCATTGGACCTAATAATAATAGAAAGCGGCGGAGATAACATTATGACCACCTTTAGCCCGGCCCTTGCTGACTATTTCATTTATGTTATAGATGTAGCAGGTGGCGATAAATACCCAAGAAAGCGCGGACTGGGAATAGAAAATAGTGATTTACTCGTGATCAATAAAATTGATCTTGCTCCTTACGTGGGTGCAGATCTTTCAATAATGAAGCACGATGCTGAATCTATTAGAGGTTACTTCACTCGAAATAAGAAAAAAACTGACACGTTCAAACCCTTTGAATTTGTTAGTTGCAAGCTAGGTGATGGAATGGAGCGAGTGGTACAGCATATAATTGACGATATTCTTTTTGACAAACAGAGTATCTTAAGAAGAAAAAACGTTGCATGATAAGACTGCATGCTTCAAAAAAAAATAAGGTCGAACCTTGTTCTGTTGGCAAAAAGGGGTTATTGCAGCTAGAGCTTGCCGCTAACAAGCAATCTAGTTGTTTTATAACTAATAGTTTTAATACTCCATCAGGTGAGTATATCCCACTCAGTTGTTATTCTAAGACATTTATCAAAAACCTGCTAACTAAGCCTCCACTTCTTGTCCAGAGGGCACTGTATCCGAATACAGATTTTCCGACTATGGCTCATATTTATATCATGTCTTCAGCTGGAGGTATTTTAGAAGGAGACAACTTAAAAATTGAAATTGCCGTTGGTAATAATACCTCTTCGCATATTACTACACAGTCAGCGACAAAAATATACAAAATGCAAGGGGGATATGCTTCGCAGGAGGTTGATATAGTAGTTGGAGATTATAGCTATCTGGAGTTCATGCCTAGGGAGATAATCCCTTACAAGTCATCTCGATTCTTTCAAAAGTTGAATCTAAAAATTGGATCAATGTCTACAGTACTATCTTCAGAAGTTGTGACAGCAGGTAGGGTAGCATCAGGGGAGATATTTGAGTTTGATTCTTGTTATCTCAGAACCTTCTGTGTTGACGAAAAGAACAATATAATTTTCCTTGACCCAATAAATGTAGAACCAGCACATTATTCGAGAGAAGAGTTATGCAGATTATTTGGTAATAAGACCATTCTCTCTACGACTTACGTAATTACAAAATTAATAACATATGACACACTAGAAAATGAAATCACTAAAATAATACATTATTTCAGACCTCCCTATTGTGGTTATTCTGCATTGCCTCATGAAGGTGGTGCAGTTGTTAAAATGGTGTCGAATTCCATCGATGATATACGGATCCTCAATATTTCTATAGCTGATTCAGTTAGATCGTTAATTTCTTAGAATATGCTCGTTTACTTGATCTCGCTAGGGGGAGAAATGAAGGCTTTTGTAACATCTCCTAGGAAAGATTAAAAAAAGAAGAACAATTGCTGGATAGGTGCTAGAGATATATCTACGATGAATGTCTAATTCTTAACGTCGAAAATTATGCCAAGACGATCAACATAGTATTACGTATCAAACCTTCAAAGAAGAATTCCACAAAATAGAAGAACCTCAAGGAACAACTACATAGGCCGCACGGGCCTTCTATTATCATGCCATACCATCCACAATTACCTAAAATGACAACACGCCTATAAAAGAAATTATTTTCTTGTTACTTTTTTCAATTTGCTTGGGTTGATATCAAATCTCTGAAGCTGATCTGTCTTTGTTGAGATCATTCTTTACTTGTATTCTTGTTACCCTCCTACATAACATCTTGAAAGAATCTAAAACATCCATTTCGATTACTCCTGGCAGGTGTTCAATATTAGGCACATAATTGTTTATAGTGTACAAATTTTTAATTCTTACTTGTATTTTTATGTCAGCATTTTTTAGATCCTCTGAGTCTGTCTTGTTAATGACTTCTACGTCATCGGCCAAATATTTCTGTTGCACATCCTCTAATGGGTATTTTCGGTTTTGAATCGATTCTTGGATCATTTTACATAACTGGGAAATTTTCATGATATTATGTGTAGGGATCTCTTATCCATTATTTATGTCAGAGGTTGCCCTTCTATGTAACTGCGATTTGGCTGGTGTCTTGGTCTTGCTATCATATCAGATAAATTTTGGGTGGACTGGGTACTGCAATCCTATGAGACTACTGCACGTAAAGCAGCTGACTTAGGCCAAACATATTTAGCAGCGGCCTTGGCTTTAGCTCATGAAGCAGCAGTCCCGATAATACTGATAAAATGGAAACGACAATTACTCTCATCTTTCTACTGGTAATGACAATTTGTTACCCCATTCTCCCCATGAAGCAACATACATTCTAACTCTATCGTAACCTAGATTCCGCAATACGACAAATGTATTGGCAGCTCTGTATCCACCCTGACAATATGTTACGACTTCGCTATCTTTAGGAATATGAGAATATAGTTTTTTCAAATGTTCCTCATCTTTAAAGGTACCGTCTTCATTAATGTTCTCGGTCCAGTCCACATTTATAGCTGATGGAATATGCCCGGCTGAAGCAGCCCTTATCTCGTATCCTTCGTATTCTGATTTTGACCTTGAATCTAGTATGACCGCATTATTCTTTTTGTGACTTCTTTTGATCTTTGATCTTATGTATCTATAGTCTGCTAAAACCTCAGGATTAGGTTTGCCGTTGAAGTGTGAATTCACAAATGGATTGTCTATCGTTTCAATATTCAACCCTTCTTTTTTCCATTTAGTAAAACCTCCATCGAGCATTACCACCTTACTGTGCGAAAAATATGTTAACAACCAAACTCCACGAGCAGAAAACATTCCTGATATGTTTTCATAAAAAATTACGAGTTTGTTCTTTGTTATTCCTATATTTGAAAGAAGGTTTATCATTTGTTTGTTAAATTGAGATATTCCTTCTCTTGAAGTGTCAATCCAATGGAAATGTGCAAGCTCAATGTTAACGGCTTTGGGAAGATGTCCTGCTACATACTCCGAACGAGGGCGAACATCCACTACAATTATGTCATCACTTTTTTCTATGTATAAAGACTGTAATTCGTATGTGGAAATATTAAAACGCATAATGCCATATTACTCGATCACCATTTTAATATATATTATTAGCTCGAGAAGAGTAAGAGCATTGTATGCATATTTCAGGATTCGGTTGGGCCGGTTACTCATGAGGAATAAGACCATAAACTTTTACGATGCTATTTATCCTGCTGCAGATATTTAAAAGCGAATACCATTGCAATTATTCAACGGCTATCGGAGACAGTTATCTTTCAGCACCAGCTGCATGGGAACATGTCACGTCACCAGTAAATGTTCCTCCCGTTATCAGAAATGGGTTGTTTGATTGGAATCGAACTTTGATTGCTACATTTTCGCCGCATAATCCACTAATAGTAACGGGCAATGACAGTGGCGGTTCACAGAAGTGAGCTTCGTTAATTTTTTGACCTGTAACTTTGAAATTGTCTGAGCTCACATTCACTGAGTTGAACGAACCACTAGCGAATCCCGGAACTGGGTCCTGTCCTGAAGGGAGCTCATTTATATTCCAACTAGTATTTATTTGGCCCTTACTGCTATTTCCTAATGCCACAAAGGCTATCACTGCAGGTTTTGAAGAGCCATCGGGGCATGTAATCGAGCCCGAGCCACCTCCACGGGTTATGATAGTTCCTGAATCATTATTACCCTGAGCATAAACTGCTGAGAAGCAAAATGCAGCACTTAACACTGCCGTAAAAATAGCCATCACAATTAAAGCAGCTCTAATATTTGCTGGAAGAGAACGAATATTTTTAATTTTTTGAATCATGCTGAATAACTTTGTTGCTCTAAATAAAATATTTTACTAATCAAATCGTGAAGGTGATAAACGATCGAGTTCAACTTGATTATCCATTGTTATCTCTCTATACATACACAGCTCTGAAGCCTTTACAACACAAGTTAATCGAATTCTTTTCGTTATAACTGCGCATCTTATTTTGATTTTCATAAGGTTTTTTGTTCAGAGCAAGGATTTGGCTTGTTGCTCTGCTCTTATTGAAATATATAGTGTTTTCAACTCATTTTGACATACATATAAGCGATCGGATGACTGCTACAAACACTTTTGAGTTAGGATTGCGTAGTAAAAGTTGGTGCCAGAAATAGAAGATTACAATCTTTCGACCAACTCTATGGATGATATTCTAAAAGAACTAGATAAAGAGAAAACCCGTATTATTATTTCTAAAGACATTCGACGCTTCCGGAAAGTCGCAACTGTGGTAAAGGGATTGCAGGGGAGGCCAGATATAGGAACGATAACAAAAGAAATGAAAACCAAGATAGGAACCGGCGGTACTTATAAAGATGGTCAGATTATTTTGCAGGGAGACCATCGAGACTATGTTAAGAATTTTCTGCTAAAAAAGGGCTATGAAGAGGGATCAATTGAAGTGATATAACTAATATGACCTGCAGATGAACATTTCGCTTACCCAATCTCCCTCAGTGTTTGATTGTGTGACCCGTATGTACTACTTCCAGGTACAAATTCGTAACAGAGGGAATCATTAATATGGTATGACTTTGACCCGTTAACAGTGGTAAGAACCAGAATCTTTTTGCTGGGCTATAATCGTACTACTTGAATGTCAGAGTACTCGATATGCAGTAAGATAATAATGGTGTCCATTGTGTCTTCTGGAGTCGTTCCTACTCATCACACCTGCGTAGCAATCCCGCTAATAGGTGACAGTTGTAATTGTTTAATATTTCTTTTAGGGATTTCCACTATCATTAATGAAATAAACAAAAGCCTTTAAAATTTGTTTAGCTATCACGAATAAGCGATTTTACCTTCTCCTTGAATTCCGGTGTTATATCTTCTGGTTTCATGCCGTGTTCTTTTATAGCATGGTCTGCCCCATTCTTCATAACTTCTTCTTCATTCTGACCTCTTACTATATAATCACACTGGAATCCCGCTTCGCGACAGTTTATTGTTTTCATATAATATCTAATACATGAGTAACATAAATATCTATCAAGTATGCTACTGCTAAAACTACATGCATCAAAATGGTTAGTAGTTTAGAATAGGAATACTTAAGTCCTGGGATAATGATCAGGTCGTATTTTAATTTCTTTCCACTTGAACCTGAACAATTATTTTGTGACGGTAGATCGTCAAAGAGATCTACAATGAAATTTAACATATGCGGGTTAGATATCACAATTTTTGACAGCCAAAAAATATTGTCGATGTAACTCGGAATATAGTAGTGACCATTGACCATATAAACTTCAAACAAAAAGAAATTCTTGCTAAAGCTTCTAGAGCGTTCGTAACATAAATCAGTCTATATACAAAGAATGCGGAAATGCACTGGTTATCTCGACCTCCAGAAATACAAAAAGTGCTGACTGCTAGTAGCTGTTGACAATACAAATATCTTTCCGTTATAATTAGGTCACTGTCGCAGTCAATATCTGAAGTCCTAATTCTTTAATAGTACAGCCTTGATAGCAGATTTTGAATCATGGATCTATTTCATAAGAACAAGAATACATGCGATCAATGCGGCGAGAAGTTTGAAAGTTATGAAGAACTCATAGCGCATGCAAGACATGTACATCATCATCCAATTGTTAGATGTCGCGAGTGTGGCAAAGAATTTATTCACGAGAAGGATAGGCTACACCACGTAAGAGAAGAACACGAAAGAAAAATCGATAGTAGAACTCATAAATGGGAACATCATGAGAAGAGAGCAAACCCGCAGGAGCAAGTTGATGAACAGACCAAAAATTTCGGTGATAATTTCTAACTTCAATGGTAGCCTTACTGGGATTCCTCATTAGGCTTGACGGATGACCTGGAAAAGTATACATAACCTGTCTAATCGTAATTTGCTAAAAAAGGTACATTGGTCAAGAAAATTCTGTACTAGCCTCTTTTCGATCAAGCCGTTTTTTTCTAGAAAATGAGATTTCGCGATAGCAGTTTGAGAACTCGTTCGATACTTGTTCCCAAGAACGTAGTGTCTTAGAATAGGCTCGTGCCTCTTCTTCTTGACGACGACGTTGATTAGGGTCACTAAGTAATTGCACTACTTTTTTAGCAAAATCAACCGGCTCATCGGCAATAGCCAGAGCGCGGTATACTCTAAGATCTAGTCCTTGTGCACCTACAGAAGTACTGACTATGGCTTTACCAGCGTTTAACGCTTCAAGTATCTTCACCTTAATTCCTCCCCCTATCCTGAGTGGACAAATAACAATATCTGCCGCTCTATAGTAAGAGGTAAGAGAGTTTACAAAACCAGTTACTTCGATTTGTTTGTTGAGTTTTAATGCTATAATTTCCTGGGGAGGGGAGTTCCCTACAAGATACAATCTTGCGTTAGGAACATCCCTCAGAATTAAAGGAAATATGGTCTTAGAGAAATGAAGTGCTGCATCTACATTGGGTTCGTACGCAAAGTTACCTACAAAGAGCACAGATGGATGCTCTGCATCAACCGGATGGCGAGAAGTGCCATCAGAGACTAAAACCACATTGTTTATGGTTTCATTGTGGTCGGTACCATTTGGGATAGTTTTTATATGAAGACCGGGTTCTAATCGGGACATGCTTATTTTGTCCTGGTCAGTAAGGGTGACGCACAGTGTTGCTCGTTTCCAGAATACTTTTTCCCAACCCAAAGTGCTTGTGTATTCTTGCCAATAGTATATTTTTTCTTCCCGCTTAGAAGCCAACTTAAACCGTTGTAGGTTTAACAAGCATTCAATGTTATGTTCGACAAGGATTACGGGTACATCGATACTAGATGGCACATGTTGCATCAGGTAGTATCCTTCAATGTGCACGACGTCGAATTTCTCCTTTCTCAGCAGATCTGAAATTCGGAAGGTGGCACGGTCAGATATATGCTTCCTCATCTGATTTGAATATCGCGGGTAATCTTGACCATCAGCAGATGATGCTTCAAATAGATCCACAGATGCGCAATAACTAGAGAGTTCATGCATATATTGACTATCTGTTTGCCACGATTTGGTAATAGAGCACAGATGCACGTCGTGGTCTCTTCCCAGCCTAGTTATCAGTTCAAATTCTCTCCTGCGACCGCCGCTAAGCGGAGGGAATGGCAAATGTGCTGTTAAAAATAGTACTTTCATCCCGGAGAACTCTCCTTTTACGATCGATTTGATACCTACGTAAATATAAGGAAATATTCGAAGTGAAGAGCTTAACCGGTCAAATACATTAAAGCTCCTTTAATCCAACGCGACTAATAATGGATTGTTCCCTACCCTTATTTGACTTGGGACTGGTTTTGTTGATTACTCTGTTTTGATGTTAACTGTGGTTGATTGGAAAATGACTGGCTGAAAGGAATACCGCTCTCTTCACTGATAGCATACGGCATTTGTCCATTCCACTCGTTGATAGCTTTCCATTGTAAATAACCTGGGCTTTGTCTTAATTGTTCCGTAATGAGATTTATTGGTTGAGCCTCTCCGCTGGCATTAGCTATTCTAGCTCTAGCTTGTGCTCCGTTAATCTACTTTAACGAATGTAACAATGGCATTGTAGACGGGCTTCGTGCAGCCTGTTTGGTAATGTTATAACGTATGTCTTCGCGAGCCGGAATCCTCTCGCGTCTACGAGTTATCTAGTTCGTTATAACGGCTCCTGCGACCAATACAGCAATGAGAATAACTGCTACAGTAACGTCACCTATGCTCAATAGCTATGTCTTTTTTATAACCGCAATTGCAATTTATAAACGAAGCAATAATTAGAAATCAAGTCTCGTACTTCGGAAGTCTATTACCAAGAAAACTTGGATTTGTTGCCAGTTGATTGTATATCAAGGCTAAACACACGTGTGCATGGCATGTACGAGTAGTAAATCTTTAATAGAATACGATATTTCAAACTGTAAAATTAGTATGGGTAGTACGATATATCAGCTTATGCAGCTGGTATATAACTATTATCGTAATTTCATTCGCAGCAACAGTTCCAATACCAATTATTTATTGCAAATGATTAATTGTTGTATTGCCCTTTAGATCATCTGCTTTCGTAAGTTATCATTTATTCTCTACAGTTCTGTGGTTGTTAGAGGCACCATGACTATTCGAAGGACTCTCTGTAACCGGCATTAATGCGTCAACGAAGGATGAAACTAAATCACCGGCATCTATACAAACCTTCAGGCTAACTTGCAGCTGAAGAAATTTCGTGCTATTATATTATTTCAAGGATCGATAACCGTGGTAATGCAACAGTTCATTCCTTATTTACATTTACCACCCCAGAAGCTTGGCAGATTTGACTGCAGCATCGTCTAATGCTTGCTTTGGTTCCTTAATGCCGGTACATACTTGCTTGCCGGCCTCAGTTATGTAGTCGTCTATCTGCGCGAATTCGGGTATATTTGGTCTGCCACGACCAATCTGAATCATTGAAAGCATCTTGTCGTAGTACGGGATTGACCGTTCCAACATATTCGAAAAGAGACCTTGACCTATACTGGTCTGCGTCGGAAGATATCCAGTTTTTTCGAGTACTGGAGCAAGGACATCAGGAGCAAGCATCAATGTAATTAATTCCCAAGCAATATCCTTGTTTTTGGAACTTTGAGGGATTCCAAGTTCCCAGCCTCCCATTACCGTTGTGGTCGGAACGCCTTCCCTTGGTACTGGGTAAGCTGGTATAAAGCCCACCCTTTGAGTTATACTAGAGGTGTTATTCGAAGGAAACTCTCCTGGCAGCCAAGACCCTCCAAGGAAGACAGCATATGTTCTATTAATAAAAGAGATAGTATCAAAATTGCCATTAGCTATGGGCTTCAATCCTGCCTTGATCTGGTCTTTGATAAATTGCATTGCTTTAACACCTGCTGTACTGTTAAAATCGGGAAACCAATAACTGCCTTTTGTTGGATGTCCATCTCTCATTTTAATTATCTCTCCTCCCAGCATCCACAGATAAGGATACCACAAAGAGGCGCCACAATCAAGCCCTATTCCTTGGATATTATCTGATGTTTTAAGAGCTGCATTGAGCTTCTTCGCAGATTCGATATATCCATTCCATGTTCTTAATGAATTTGGATCAACTCCTGCTTTATTCAATAAATCCTTCCAATACCATATGCCCCTTACATCGGTCCAAGCCCAGATAGCATAAACCTTACCTTTATACAGATTACCATCCAAATTTCCTTCATACCAATCAGAAAGCCTTCCCCAACTCACTGCGCGGCTGGTAAGATCAGTCAAATATCCTCGTTCAGCAAAATTCCCAAGCCAGATTTGATCAAGAGAAATTAGGTCAATAGGGCTTTGATTTGCCAACAAATTTAGCATAGTTGTTCTACTTACATCATATGGAAGTACTGTATATTTTACTATAATATTCATATCTGGATGCCTTTCTTGTAACTTCTGCATTGCACTCTTAAGCAGCATATCCCACCTCGGCTTTGGTTGAACTAAGGTTGCAGTGAGAGTAATTGTTTTCTTATTTTTATCCGATTCTGTCGCATTGACTACTTGCTGGGACGATGAAGCATAAGCAGAACAACAAGTCAGCGCAATTATGATAGAACACAGAATAGCTTTAGGAGGCATATTTATATGGCTGATCACGACTACATTATGCACTCTAATAACATTACATTTAAGAATATCACTTACAAACATGCGTTTCTTTAAGAAATAAACTTCAAAGCAGAGTAATTCCTCTTATTTTTGGGCCTATAGAAAGCTTATGATTTTGTTCATAAGCTTAACAAAATGCTAGCACAGAAGGAAATAATCCCTGTCCTTTAATGTGTTTGCACAGGAAGTCTTCTTATGTCTAAAACTACTAAGATATTTCTAATATTCGCATCTAATATTTGCCTACATTTTACTATGGTGATTTCTTGAATGCTTGAGATCCTACTAGAATGGGATCAGGTTCTGCAAATCAACCGCCAGTGTGGCACACAGATTACCATTGTACGTTCAAAGCATCAAGAAGGAGTAGATTTTGAATTAATATGTTGGCTGCCGTGCCCAAGGGAATATTGTGGATTAATCAATATAGGAGCTTAGCGATTCTTTCCGTGTAATAGCCGGGCTTTTCAAACCGAAAAGTCAATATGCATCTTTCTTATTCAACTATTATTACCCATTTTTGCTTTGCAAGATCTTTCTTTTTCCAACCTGTTTTATTATTTAGAATCCAAAGTAAGCAGCGATATTATTGCGGGGCAGTCGCTATCAGGCACGGAAGAGATTCAAAAATAAGGTTGTTAAGTCAAAGTTAGATAAAGAAGATATTTCATTAAAAGAAAAGCCATACTCTTCATTTATTTTCCTGTAACTTTTATGCTGGTTATAGATAAGATCAATCACAAGCTTTCCTTTATCCTCTTCAGATGAAAGCATATGTAATTTTCATATAGATTGTTTCTTTATAAAAGGAAACATTTCATGTCTATATCATTCAAATGTAGCCGCTATATATCGGCCGCTCTATTTTGTTTAGCAGGTGCTATTAGTTGGTAGGGATAAAGACGCATATTTTATGAAAGTTTGTATAAAATCTTGATACCAGAAGACTTCATTTTCTGTGGACAAGTGACTAAGCCAAATCCTCCTGGTTTTGTTACTTCCCACAAGTTTCGCATTAGCCAGCTATTGGGGCTAATTATCTCTGCTGACTTTTCTCTGTATTTTATCCACTCTTCTAATGTATTGTAAGCCTCTGGAGGTATGAAGTTCTTCATGCTCTGCGTAATCGCTTTCGCAGCGACTATCCTTCCATTTCTTTTAATGGATTTAATGTGCTTCCATAGAAGGTAATCCCAAGCGCCAAGCCTTATTCCGGACGAAACCATTGTATAGACTATAGCTTCGAGCCTTTTGTCAGCATATTCTAAGATATTCCTTATTTCTTCCATTGTAGGTGCACGATCGTTTGCATGTCTTCTGCCCTTGGTAAGCCCGTTGTGGATTTTTTCCATGGAACAAGTCTTTCTGACATTTTGCAAAATAATTTAATTGCTTTAAGATAATTTCTAATGGTAGCTCCTGAAATTTGCTTTTGTTCTAAACGCTGCTTTTGAATCTGAATGAACTTCAATATGTTGTTTGAAACCCACGCAGCATCATCACTCCCCTTTATGACAAACTCCTTGCATCGCTCTTGCATAGATGATTCCTGTAGGAGATTCATAAAATCAAAAAATTTACACAAGCGTGATTCGTACTTGTTCTTTCTCACAGGAGATCGAATTGCGTATACGAATAATGAATAGGGATCTGTGACTATTAGCTCTTCTTCAGGTCTTTTTCCTTTTTGTTCCAAATGTCTTTGTGCACCATTATATCATTAGAACCCTATTTAAGAACCTGTATACATGCGGGCCCGTCGGGATTCGAACCCGAGACAGCCGGATTTCTTTCGTGTGATAAAAGTCCGGTACTCTACCTGGCTGAGCTACGGGCCCATTCAATAAGAGTACCCTCTGCATAGCATAATTTAATTTTATACATATAACCAGGATTCCATATGGTCTACCAACTTGTGAAAGTATAATCGCAAGCGGCTACAATTGTGTTTAGCATAACAAACATATTTTGGAATAAATTCCTTCTGTCTAATATTGCATATTGATGTACTATATGTATTAATCTCGATTAAAGTCCAGAACGAATTTTTATTCGGAACATAAAACAAAACATTTAATTGCTTTCTAGAAAGTTTTATCACTGCACATGCCCGGGTAGTATAGAGATGCAAATTTGTAATAATAATAATCAAATCCTCGCATCGTAAAATCCGGTCCAGTATGGGGGACTGTCACTCCTCCGACCCGGGTTCAAATCCCGGCCCGGGCGCTTCGCAACTAAATTACTCTCTTGGACTTAGATCATCTGCAAACATGTCAAACGTTTTCCTATCTGGTACTGCTAAAAATGACATTGTATTCTTCACCCCTAGTTGTGAATCGAGTTCTGAGCCCTCAATGGAGTATATCTTCCCTCCAGACTCCTTCACTATCAGATAGGCCGCAGCCATATCTGTAGTACGAATCTTCCCCCTCAGATCAATGTATGCGTCCATATATCCTCTGGCGAAATAACATAACTCAAGAGCGTTTGCGCCGAAGTGTCTGGCGTGATTTGCCTTACATATAACCTTTGACATAGACGTTATAAGATCTTCGGATACACCAGAGATATTCATGCCTATTATCATGTCTTTGTCTTTGTCTCTCCGTGCAGAATTCTTGACACATTTTCTTACCTTGATCTTGTTGCCATTCAGGTACGCACCTTTGTTCTTTGAAGCATAATACAAATCTCCACTGACAAGATCAATAATTGCCGCATCGACTACAGAACTCAACTTATAATCGATGGCATATGCTAATGAACAACAGTAAAATGGTATATTTCGACTAGCATTAGTTGTTCCGTCGATAGCATCCATGATTAAGAAGCCATCGGTACCTTCTATTCTTCCACATTCCTCGCCTATGATAGTAGGATTGAAACCATGCATTTTGATACTCTCAATAACTGCTTTCTCCGCAACGATATCTACCATTCTAGAGATGTCTCCACCTGCTCCTTTCCCGTATTGTTTATTTCCTCCCTCAGTACCGATAACGTCTTTGGTCTGTTTACGCACTTCCATGCAAGCATACTTTAGAATGTCTACTATTACCACAAACTTACTTTCCGATCCGAACTTAATAAAAACATGATCTTAAATTTTCGACCGTCAATTTTAATCCTTTAATCTTTAGAAACCTCAGTCTAAGGTAAACCGTGGAAAGACATTCCTACTGGAATGAAAGTTGTTTAACGCTATTCACGCAGGCACTTTCTTTGGCGTGGACAATTGCCTTTCTAATTCATCTAGCCTCTGTACGATCTCGGGGTTAGATTGAAGGTCTGAAAAAGATTTGTCACTTCTGATCTTGTGCATCACGCCTAAGACTTCTTGTGAAGTAACCCCGTGCTTTATGTCGTATTCTATTTGTTTTGCACAACTTGACGTCGTACTATACTTCTTAAAATTACGCTTTTCAAACGATGACGCTGTTGGCGATATACCCTTTATGTAACGAATAATTACTTTCTCCACATGTTCTAAATGCCAGTCTTTCATTGCAAAATTGTTGGGTTTCATAGCTAGACTGCCTATATGAATACCATGTTGGATATTTAAGTTGATATTATACTCGGGAATCTGAATTGAGGATAAGCAATAAAATGGAGACCAAATATTGCCTTTAGCTCAATCGACTTGGTACAAGGCAACAATTACTCTCGTAAAGACTGAACTGATTTGCTGTTGGCTGAATTTACTTTTTTGGAACATATTATATCAATTTGTGGAACATACTTGTTAAAAGTATTTTGAAAGCTTGATTTCTTCTTGTCCGGGGATTGTCGCGACTTCAAACCTATCTTTAGGTTTCAGAAGAGTTGCAGTTGCATCAATTCCCATTTTTGTAGTAAGCAAGTTAACTTGATCACTCGAAGGATCAAGGGTCGAACCCTTCGTATTGTTAATTATAATAAGATCTCTGTCGGCTTGACACCTTGTAGCAACTGCGTATTCGACCGCCCTGGCATCGCGAGGATCAATATCTTGGTCGACTACTATAGCTATCTTAAGAGAAGGATGAGATGCAAATGCAGCCAGTAGCGCATTTTTTGGTTCTCCTTCCAGACGCTTATGAATTTGAATTACAGCGTCAAGCCAATTACTTCCACCATCTGTCAAGTGCACGGCTATAGTGCTTGGTACAACGTTTTTGACAGCATGAAATATCTTTGTTTCCACGGGTAGACCCATCAACAGTCTATGCTCTGCATATCCCGGCAGAATATCATGGAATATTGCATTGTTTCTAAACCTTATTCGATCAAGTTCAAAAATAGGCTGTTTTCGCTTGAAATCATATGTTCTAAGCATTTCTACCATCCACTCGTATTCAGTTTTATCTTTTAGAATTCTACCTTCGAGCACAATTTCAGAGCAGGTGGGAATATAAAGCTGGGAATAATGGTTTTTACTAACAGTGAGTTCCCCTTCGAGCAAGGAATTTGCAATTAACATTTCGTCGACACCATAGGCAGCCTGATATGCTGCTGCGATACTTATTGCGGGGTGTACTCCTATAGAAATCGCAACCTTCAAGTCATCGCCATGTTCTATTGCAGAAGAATAACACTTATGAAGATGCCTACCTTCTACCATTCTAATTACCATATTCTTGCCATCCAGTTTCAACAGTCTATGTGTAGAAGAGTTTTGAGTATCAGTCTCTGGATCCTTTGCAAAAACTATTGACGATGTAATATATGGGCCAGCATCTTTCTCAAAATGAGAGACAATAGGTAGCTCACTTAAATCATTAGAAGAATTCTCATAAAAAGGGGCCCCTGATGTCTTTTTTGGCTGAGCTGCATTACCATTCATTCGTAAAAAACGTGAATGAAACATATCATATTCTCTCATAGCAACAGCAAGAGCGAATCTTTTCCGAGTTCCTATAACATTGGACGCTACCTTGAACTGGCTCTTATCGATCTTTTCGAATAATATCGCTTGCTTCCCTTCTAAATTACTTACCACTGCAGCAAGTTCGAACTCGCAGCTAACAGATTTATTGACCCGTACAAGCTCCCCGTTTTCCTCTAAAAGAGATAAGAAGGAACGGAAATCCCTTGGCCCGTTTCTTGCGTCAGCCGGCTTTTTTCTTCCCGAGCTTTTTGTCGTCATTGCGAATATCTTCACTATTTATGAGCTTCATTATCTCGTCCATAATGGCTTTCATGTCGTCAAATTGCAACTGTTTTGTGCTATGGAAAGAAGCCAAACAAATACCGTTGATCATAGACGATATTCTTTGTGAGATAGTATTTACAAACATGGAATCATGTTTGCTTGGAATTATCTTCGCACTACTTACTCTGTTTGACGAACTAATTGAAACCGAAACAGATCCTAACGCATCTGAGCCTTCATCTAATGCAATAAAACAACCGTTTTGGAAAGATAGATACTTTGCATAAAACGTCCTACCACTTTGAGATGTGATGCGATGGGTAACTAATACATTGGAGCATCCATTTTGCATTCCTATGCATCCGCAACTATGCGTGGACAGAAATGGTACTGGGGATAGGCGATTCTTGCTGTTTCCTTCTTGACCTCAGCTTTGCCTTGTATTTCAGATTTCTTGGTTTTGTTCTTAATCTATATCCACAACATGGACACCATAATCCATCCCATTTGATAAATATCTCACATATTTGACAACGTTTCTGTCCAGTAGCATAACGACCTGAACCAACT
>DATFDI010000094.1:0-31111 GCA_035252175.1 Nitrososphaeraceae archaeon | reverse complement strand
TTGGGTGCAGAAACACCTGCAAAGAATCCATATGTAGCTGAAATGTACAAGCTAGCTTTAGAAGGTAAACTGTATAGCAGGTCTATTCCATAATCACCTAGCATAGACAACAACTTCCTTTTTATTTTTCTAGAAAAACAGTAGGTAAAAGTACAAATTATTTAGTTGTCCGGAGCTCGAAAAATTTTGAAATTATGTGTCTTTCCGCGATTCCGTCTTGCAATGTTCTGCAAGTTGGAGCATACGTAATGCATGCTTCTCGCTATTGTAATATATGGATTATTTTAAATCTCAGTTTTTGAGCTCATCATAATTTGGAGCAGATATAACACGGTGTCGCGTTCTTCTAGATTATCTTTGGAAACGTTCAAACAAACCAGAATAATTACCTTTTCCATATGATTAATCTCCGTCGTAGTTCATATCAGGTTCTATTTCAATGTTGAGCATGTCTATAAATACAGTAGTATTTGTAACCAAGTATAACAACACGCTAATTACTACAAGTGTTTCAAACTGACAGCAAAATTTAAAAGGATGTATTTTGACTTTAGATATAATGACTTTACCAAAAGGATATGGTCCAGGCGGCTATCGCGGAGGCGGCGGAAGCAGAGACGATATTGAGAGAATGATTGGGCGTAGAGTTGAAAATATGACAGGCATCTATGTTCTAGGCTTTGCACTGTGTTGGGCAGCAACTGCAGGTGGAGTTTATGTAGGTGTAACAGTTTATCCTTGGGCGTACCCCTTGCCTAGTGGTCTTTATGCTCTTTCTGTACTTACAGTAATTGAGGCGTTGGGATTCTTTTTCATCATGAAAATCACACGCGAAAAGGTACTTCGAGCCTAACCCGGATTTAATCTTTTTTTATTATCTAAAATCTTTCAATCCATGATAATTTATTTGTCATTCTCGGTATAAGTTCCATAAAGGGAATAAAATTTTATATACAACCTACTATAGAGTAGGGTTGTAATGGTCTGGCTTAGACGCACAACGCACTATCTATTCATAGTTGTAGTCGCCGTAAATAGCACACTACTAACAATTAATGCAGGAGACTATATCTTCTACACCGACTGGGCTTGGACTTCGTTCGTAGTATTTTCGATCTCACAATCTACCATGCTTGCAGTAGGAGCGATATACTATATGCTCTTTACAGGAGTTCCAGGAACCGCCACATATTATGCAACAATTATGACAATCTATACATGGGTTGCAAAAGGTGCATGGTTTGCATTAGGATATCCATATGACTTCGTAACAACACCAGTATGGATACCATCTGCCATGTTATTAGATCTCACGTACTGGGCTACAAGACGTAACAAGCATGCTGCAATAATTATTGGCGGAACTTTGGTAGGTCTGTCACTGCCCTTGTTCAATATGATAAATCTCTTGTTGGTCAGGGACCCACTCGAAGTCGCCTTTAAGTATCCTAGACCCACACTTCCTCCATATATGACACCTATAGAACCCCAGGTCGGTAAGTTCTATAATAGTCCTGTGGCTTTAGGTTCCGGTGCAAGCGCCGTGTTAACCGTGCCAATTGCGGCGTTAGGTGCTAAATTAAATACGTGGACGTACAGATGGATGGCTGCGTGGAGTAAGTGGGATTAACCAAAGGTAAATCCCATCCTATCCTTTCCTTTTCTTTTTTAGTTTAAACCATTATAAATTAAATCACTTCAAGGCTTTTCACTTATATGTTCGAAGTTAAGCAGCACAGTGTTTCATAGCAACATGACAAGTCATTCAAATCAGCAATTGTTAAATATAATACATTCCTAGGAGGTATCTATATCATATCAGGTTCACAAAATTTTTAGTTTCATAATCAACTAATTTCATTAAAAAAATACTGTAATATCCCTTTGAGCCTATTTAAAACAGTATCAAAGAAATCAAGACCTGTTAACGTTATAGTCATTTATCAACTCTAAGGTCATCAAGAAGCTTGTTTATGTCAGCAGTAGGCTTATTATTCATATCCGAAATATGTTGCTTAGATGGAGGGTTTTCCATATAATTTGGTATTCTAGCAACAAGTCTCTCATGGTATGCTGGTATATGTTCATTTCTGTAGAAAATTCCTACAGGGATCTTATCGCCCCATTCATTTGATCTTGCGATTACCTGAGCCAGTTTGGTATCTGTTTCCTCTGCTTCATTCACTGTACCATCGTAGCCCATATCCTCAAGTTTATATATTCGAGGTACCTGTTTGCCGCTCTCAGGATTAGTATTATCAAATCCTTGAAACCATTCCTTTGTATTTATATCATTATAGGTTGGACAGGGCTGTAATACATCTATAAATGCTAGTCCTTTGTGTTCAACTGCCTTTCGAATCAAGTCCTTTAAATGTCGTACGTCATATGAATACCCTCTAGCAATAAATGTGAAACCTGCTACTAACGCGAGAGCTATTGGATTAACAGAATTATTTACATTTGATTGTGGCAGGGATTTTGTTTTCATTCCTAATTTAAGTGTGGGTGCGGCTTGACCTTTAGTTAGTCCGTAAACACCGTTGTTAAATATCATATATACCATATCTACATTTCGCCTCCCTGAGCTCACGAAGTGGCCGGCTCCAATTCCTAAACCATCGCCATCACCACCTACGGCTAGTACCTCTAGGTCTGGATTGGATAATTTTGCACCTTGAGCAAAAGGTAGGACTCTACCATGTAGAGTATGAATTCCATAAGTGTGAATAAAGTGTGGCGTTTTGCCAGAGCATCCTATTCCAGAGAATATTGCGACTTTATGTAGAGGAATTTGCATATCCGACAAAGCCATCTGGATTGCATTTAAAATGCCGAAGTCCCCACAACCAGGACACCAATCATTATGAACATCTGTTTTATAATCAGATAATTTAAGTGCCATGTTCTAATACAATTCTCCTAGACGCCTTTCCAGTGATTATATGCAATAAAGCATTATAAACTTCACTTGAAGACATGGGTCTACCGTTATATTTAACAATTCTATAGTCTACTTTACGATTCAAATTCTGACTTATTAACAATCCTAATTGTGAGGTATAATTCATTTCGATATTTATCAAAACCTTAGTAGTACCTAACATTTTTTTTATGAGTGCAGTAGGAAAAGGATGCAGAAGTCTGATTTGAATAAAGTTAATCTTCTTTCCTTGCGGTTCAAGACGATCTATTGCATCTAGGATTGCACCCTTTGTAGATCCCCAACTTACTATTGTCATATCCGTATATGACTCATCTTGACCATAGAATATTGCCTTATCGTCATCAGGTATTTCATCTAAGGCAACATCTAGTTTACTCATCCTCTTGTCCATCATTCTGATCCTATTAGCTGGATCTTCCGTGATATGACCTTCCTCAGTATGCTCATCTCCTGTGTTCCAAAATATTCCGTTTTGTGTACCAATCTTTACGCGTGGAGATACAGGATTCTCACCTAGTCTGAATCTTGGATAGTTTCCGCTAACCCCGTGTTCGGCTGACGGAGGAAGACTTTCTAATAATCTTCCTCTATTTATGTCGACTCTATGTTGATCGAAAATCTTGCATGTCATGATGCTGTTTGCGATTGCTTTGTCAAGCATATGTATAACAGGTAGCTGATATTGTTCTGCAAAGTTGAATGCTTTTATGGTATCATAGAAGCTTTCTTCAATATCTCCAGATGCGAAGACAATTTTTGGGAACTCGCCATGCCCACAATTAATGGCAAACATCAGATCTCCCTGCTCATGCCTTGTAGGAAGACCAGTCGATGGACCAGCGCGTTGATAGAGTGAGACGACCAAAGGAACTTCGTTGATTCCAGCCCATCCTAACGCTTCAGCCATTAATGAGAAACCGGGACCTGAAGTAGCAGTAGCTGAACGTGCACCTGTCAACGCTCCACCTATTGCCATAGTGATCGCAGCAATTTCGTCTTCTGTTTGGATAACTACTATAGAACCTCTTTTACCATCAAAGGTTTGCTCTATCATCTGGTTAGATTCCAAAAATTCGCTGTCGTCGCTCGCGGGAGTTATGGGATAATAGGTCTGAAATCTACATCCTGCAACTATTTTTCCCATTGCAGAAGACTGATTTCCTTGTACTAAAATAATGCCAGTAGATGGCTGTAATGATGGTAACTTAAACCTAAACTTTGCTGAATTAAATTTAGACTTAACATAATTATAGGCATAATTCGCTGCATCAATGTTAACATTGGCAACCTTGGGTTTTGCTCTAAATACATATTCAATTGCCTTAGATAATATCGTCGCATCGAAGTCCAAAATTGCCATGGATGCTGATAACGCCATTACGTTGATCATCCTAGTGAGTTTGCTGAGAGCATGATCATTAGTTTTCTCTGAATACTCTTTGAGTAACTCAAAATACGGAATCTTGTAGAGTTCAACTCCATTATCCTTGGCATATTCGAGCATTCCCTGAACAGTCGATGGCTTTCCGTTTTTTTCCAATAGATCTATAATTCGTTTAGAGGCCCCATCATCTATAGTTCGAACCTCCTGAATGGCCGTATTAGCAGATTCTGAGTCGTAAATTATAACTCCACCTTTGCTTACCATGTCGCCATGTCTAAGTAATGTCTCGGCATCAAATGAAACAAGCATATCTATATCGTCTACATGAGAACGGATTTGCCGGTTCGAGGAAACTCTTACTGTAAAGTAACTATGTTCACCCTTTATATTAGAATAATATTCGCGTTTGCCGAAAATTTGTAAACCGGCCTGTGAACAGGCTCTTGAGAAAATATTCGCAGCAGAATCAACTCCACTTCCTTGAGCTCCCCCTATAACCCATGTTAAAGAATCTAGATTTTCTACTTGGGCCATTTTCAATGTAGCTTCTATTTACCTGCTTTTATTGCTTTAGAACAAATAAGAAGAAATAATATGATCATCCGCCACCAGTTGCAGCATCATACAGACAGCATTCACAAGCATCCAGCTCACCGCAATAAGGACATGTACACATACAGGCCTCGAGAGGATTTCCACATTTATCACAATGAGTCCCATCTTCTATACGCGTATCTACAGCAGCATCAGCCAATGTATAGTCATATATTTTGATTTTTTAACTATTATACTTTTCACATTATCAATGTATTTGATTTTATCCATTGTTGAGCCATTCATGCGTTACATGATTTCACATTAGTGATAACGTGACTATAATACATGAGATAATTCATAGAATGGGCCTAATGAGGTATAATGATGCGTACTAATCTCACTATAAGAACATCAAAACAATAGGAAAAACTAATAACTAAATAGACCTTCTAAGAATTAAGAGTAATGACAATATCTCTTGTGGCGGCTGAACTTGAATCTACGGGCGTAAGATCTACAGCATTGAAAAATCCCCACACCTTTAGAGGAACTACTCTAATTAAACGTGGTTTTGCCCATATGCAGAAACACGGCGTAATCATGGATGTTACCAATGTGGAACAAGCTCAGATAGCAGAAGAAGCCGGTGCAGTAGCAGTTATGATTTTAGATAAGCTTCCGTATGATGTAAGAAAAGCCGGTGGTGTTGCCAGAACTGCAAGTATCAAAGTAATTACAGATGTCATGGATGCTGTTACGATCCCTATAATGGCGAAGTGTAGAATCGGTCATACTACTGAAGCAAAAGTCTTGGAAGCGAGCGGTGTAGATATGATAGATGAAAGTGAAGTTCTGACTCCTGCTGATGAAGAAAGACATCTGTGGAAATGGGATTATACAACACCATTTGTTAATGGTGCCAAGAATCTAGGTGAGGCCTTAAGAAGGATAGAAGAAGGATGTGCAATGATTAGAACAAAAGGGGAACCAGGAACTGGAAATGTTGCTGAAGCCGTGACTCACATCAAGATTGTAAATAACGAAATCCGGAGAATTAGATCGATTTATGAAGATCAAGATAATCAAGAACTAGTAAAATTTGCAAGAGACTTGAAAGTTTCCTTTACACTTCTTGAAGAGACCGCGCGTCTTGGTAGATTGCCTGTAGTAAATTTTGCAGCCGGCGGAATTTCTACACCTGCAGATGCAGCTTTTCTCATGAGTCTTGGATGTGATGGAGTGTTTGTAGGCTCTGGTATTTTCAAGGCAGTTGACCCAGCAGAACGGGCAAGAGCAATAGTACTTGCCACTACTTACTTTGATAATCCAAAGATTGTAGTTGAGGCACAGAAAATGGTAGATGAGAAAAAATCTATGCTCGGCCTTGATACAAAGAACTTGGAACTAAAAATGCAGGAACGGGGCCCTTCTAGTTGAAAAACGAAGTCACAATTGGAATATTGGGACTTCAAGGTGACATTGAAGAGAATATTACTGCAGCTGAAGTTGCATTACAGCATATGAAGGTAAGAGGTACTGTAAAGGCAGTCCGTTATTCAGAAGAATTTGAAATAGTTGACGGTTTGATTTTACCTGGAGGCGAAAGTACAGTTATCAGCAATTTGATTGCAATACGGGGAAATGCACTACAGACCATCAAACGGCGCATATCCAATGGTATGCCTGTCATGGGAACGTGTGCTGGAATGATTATGCTTTCAAAACATGCATACGATAGAGTAGTTGGTGAAACCAAACAACAACTAATGCATAGTTTAGATATTGTTGTTGAAAGAAATGCCTTTGGAAGACAAAATGATTCATTTGAGGCTGATCTAGAAATTCCACTTCTTGGAACTGATACGTTTAGAGGTATATTTATCAGATCTCCTATTGTTAAGGAGATTGGGGTTGGAGTAGACCAAATAGCTAAATTTGACGATAATATTGTGGCAGTGAAGCAGAATAATATTATTGGTACTGCCTTCCATCCAGAACTAGCTGGTGATGACAGATTTCATAGACACTTTGTCAAAATGGTCATAGAATTCAAGAAGGCTAATCAACGATAGAATAGTGCGGGGGGTGGGATTCGAACCCACGAACCCCTGAGGGACGGGATTACCCATTGTAAGATCTTAAGTCCCGCGTTTCCAAAAGTCATTGTTAGCCTATTTGGCCAGGCTCTACAACCCCCGCTAACCACTTAACTTCATTTAGCTGTAAATACTGTAATTAAACCTTACAAAGTTAGAAAAAGATACCTTAATGAAACCCTATGGTCATGTTCAATGCTTGGCGTTAGTTACTATTCGTGTTCTGCCTTGGTGCCTTGGTAGCTCAGCCTGGTAGAGCGTTGCCTTGGTAAGGCAAAGGTCCCGGGTCCAAATCCCGGCCAAGGCTGACTTCTTTTGTAAAAAGGAGGAGAAATTAGGCTTTTTGTGTTCAGATATTGCTTCTGCAACCCTACCAAAAACAGTAGATTCTTACCAAATTCAGTAAGACCAAGACAATGGAGGTTGGAGGGGGGAAACCGATATTTTTGCATGTTTTTGAAGACATAACAAGTGAGAATAATGGATTGGTTGCTTATGACAAACTACAAGGAAGATTAATGGTGAAATAGAGCAGACAGAACGATATCATGTGTATAGAAGAAGAACATCTGCAAATCATGTACTAGCCTCGATTATTGCAAATAATCCTGATATGTATTTTTCCGAATTTGAATCTCAGCCATTTCTTGCAAGCCATTTTAAAGTAAGCAATACTAGTGGAAAGGTCCTTTTTGAAACTGAGGTCATGTCTCCAAGATCGGATTAATATAAACACAAAGTTAAACGATGCTGGTACCACAGAAAAATACATACCTTATGTTAGGTCTGACGAGAAGGTTGGCTTCCATGACACCATTATCACAAGTATTTTTTACTTAGTGCTTGGCGTTGCGTATGCGTATGTATTTCTTTTGATATATCTTGTCTATTGGTCTAATATAACAGGCTCATCAAAGGTAGCATTACATAATCGCTCAAAGCGGAAAATTGCGCTATACATAGCAATAATTGTAGTCGTGTAAATTATCGGTTCTGCGCTAATAACAGTTCATTACCTTTCTTGTAACTTGTAGTTTAATAGGTAGGGTTCCTACCTGTAGATAATACTGAAGGTTTTTATGTTTCAAGAGAAAGGGAACTAATGACCAAAAATATCCTATTGCTCGGACGGACGACAAAAGATCCAGGATCACTTTTTGTTGTTTTAGCTATCTCTTCTGCTTCCGTAGTTGTTGTTGTCAAATACAAATACAATGTCTCATTTCTTATCAATAGTTTTAACAAGATAGTTTTCGCTCAACATTTTCTTCTAGATATCGATATCTGCATAATTTCAGCTCTCGTGTACTTTGATACATATGTCTTGCCGTTTTAAATATTATATCAACCAGTAGCAATGTATAATGGTTCTTAAGGCTGATAGGAAAAGTCTCAAATCCACGTTATTAGACAGAAAAACTGTTTTACTATTACTTCAATTATCTTTGACAGTTTTGGTTTTGCTTGGAACTGGGTTAGGACCTATTGGATCTTTGGCTCAATCAATTCCAAATAGTAGTAGCAACGCACCATCTACTTTCAGACCCGGTGCTACAGGATTTCCTCCACCACCAATATCTCCTGAGTTGTCTGCAGCTCAAAAAAGTGCATCAACAAACAAAACATGCACACTTTCTCCATCGCTCATCGAATATGAAGGAACTCCGCAGCAAACAGAAGGTCCATATTTTGTTGATGGCATGCCTAACAGATCTGATATAAGATCAGATCCTTCTGATGGGTCGGTACAGCAAGGCATTCCATTGCATCTTATAGTCCACGTTTATGGTTTGAATAAGAATGGTTCGTGTGTTCCTCTTAAAGGAGCCAAAGTAGATATCTGGCATGCAAATTCCCAGGGTATATATTCTGATATCGCCGACCAAGGCACAACAGGAAAGGAATTCCTCAGAGGATATCAACTGACAGATAATAATGGTACAGCTAGATTTACAACAATATATCCAGGTTGGTATCAAGGCAGAGCCATCCATATACATGACAAGGTTCGCACATTTGATGGATCAGAGAAAACTCTAGAATGGACATCACAGCTTTACTTTGACAATTCTGTTAATGAACAGGTCCATAAGCAGCCACCATACAGCAAACATGGACCGCCTGATATAACTAATGAACAAGATGGCATTTATGCTGGACCATCAACTGATGGGCTAGTTCAGAGTAATACTGGAAAGCATCTAATGGTGAATTTAACTAAAGGCGAAGGACAGTCCTACATTGGCACATTCAATATTGTATTAAATGCTACTCAACAAAAGGCTTAGTCGACCGACTTTCGATTTATTGAAAGTTGATTGACTGTATCATATATTTCAGCCAAAGCCAAATCTCATGGCGAAGAGATGATTGGTGAATGTCCCACATGTCATTAAGAATAATGGGAGAAGGAGATGGGGATGGTATGAAGAAATGAGAGAACAAAGAAAAAGAGACACAGAAACCAAGGTACTTTAAAGTTTCCCCATCCTATATCGGCCGATATCTTATCCAGAATAGCTAAAAGAAGGTATAGATATAATATGATATGAACCCTCAAACAAATAGTTTGGGTCCTGCATTATTAAGCAAGGGGGTGGGTATTATTGTTACATGAAGTTTAATAGAAGTAACCACGAATGACAATTGTCTGGTAGAGGAGAATTGTATACCATGATAATGGTGGGCAAGATGAGAGCACATTATTGTTGAAGCCGCTGGCGATAATAATGACTACATTGGCTATAACAATATCTCCGTAGAGCGTGGTCAAGAAAGACAAAAAGATCCATATCTAAGGCGAATTCTCTTAGTTGACGACGAACCTGATATCACATTTAGTTTTGGCGTTGGCCTACAACTATACTATTTTCAGGATAATGAGAAGACAAGATTCGAAGTATATACACACATTGATCCAGAAATAGCGTTGTCGAAATTCAGGCCAAACTTCTATGATCTGCTGCTAACTGATGTCTACATGCCCAGAATGAATGGGCTTGAGCTATATCAGAAGATAGTGGAGATAGATCCCAACATTAGAGTATGCTTCATGTCTGCAGCTGAGGTGAATATTGAAGCACTAAGAGAAATGTATCCTAATGTGAGCTTTGGATGTTTTATCCCAAAGCCAGTAACAATTGGGAAGTTGGTTAAGCGGCTATTAGCTGAGCTAGATTGAGGGTTTGTTGACCCTTTTAATACTATAATGAGCTACACATATCCGATGCCATGCAAAATTGGGTAAAGGAAGGAATCGAATTTTACTTGTAGACGATGAACCAGACAACAATAGAATTTTTACAATAACTTTACGCGATGCGGGATTTGAGGTCGATGCGTTTATGGATCCTAGAATGGCCTTATCTGAATTCAAGCCAAATTACTATGATTTACTCATATTAGATATGAGGATGCAATATATGTCTGGCGACCAATTGTACCGAGAAATAAGAAAAATAGATGATAAACCTAAAGTGTGTGTTCTTAGTGCATATGGCTCTGAAGACCACAAGACTAGATTCTCAAAGATTACGTCATCTAATGATATTTGTTACATTAGAAAACCAATATCATTAGATGAATTGGTAGCAAAAATTAATGAGATCACCAATAGTTGATGGGCATCATCAATAGTTAATGCGTGTTATGTCTTTAGCCTTGTTTTTCAGAGCTTTGTCTAGGCACGCCATTAACTCTATTATTGTACAGAAATACAACTACAAAAGTAAAAAATACAAAGACCGTGAGGACAAACGTGGTAATATTTGCAACATCAAATAGTACAGAGCGAATTAGCAAGCCATTGCACAGTAGATTCTTTGTCTTGGAGATCCCAGAGTATACTTATCCAGAGTTTGAAGGTATATCAACAAGAATAGTCAACAAATTGCCTCAAAACACTGTAATACAGATAGCTTCATCAGTATGGAAAGCGGGGAGCAGGGATATAAGAGATGTGATAAAGATTGCGAAATTATGTAATCACTCTGATACAGAGGAAGACATAACCTTTTTTGCTAGTTTTCTTAGTCATCGTTTGCATGCATATATGTATGATATATAATATGCATATATATTGTATAATTACACAAGCTACTAGTATGGTTAGTACTATAAGAAAAAATCCAAATAGAACAGAGAAGTTGGGAATCACTTTACCTATATCATTATTACATAAAATTCACAACAATCATGGAGATATACCTCGTAGCAAATACATTAGACGAGCTATCGAAAGATATCTAAAGTAAAAAATAATGTGATATGCATATCTATTGAAATGAAGTCTGCTGTTTGTGATGATAACGATCATGATTTATGTAGTGGCAAATTCTACAAATATGACGACACTTCCAGAAAGAAGATTATGGAATCGTGTTCTTGTTCATGTCATTACAAGAAAAAGAGACGGTCTTAGATGACGTATGTAGGTATTATTATCATATTTGCTATTTGTCTAATGCATTTCCACCTTTTGACGATCAAATAACAGTTCGCCTAAAGTCCACTTAAGATAAAATATTGGTTTGAAATGATGTCTTTGTGGATTTACTATAATATCATTTGTTTTTGGTGTTGTTGCTTCAACACCTTCTATCCTTTCAATAAATGTAGAACCATCTGAAAGCATGTGCAGCTCATACCTAACCATATGGCTATGCTTGATTTTATGTGAAATACATATACGTGGAGATGATCCTTTATCAAGACTATATTTATCTCTGTGTCTAGGTTTAAGGTTGTTGAGTACTTCATAACTGGTATCAAAAAAGGGAATTGCATTAGTTACAAATTTTTTTAGTTCTGGTATCTCTTTTTGGGGTACACCATAAGATTCATTGTTCCATTTTAAATAATAATTTCGGACTTCTATCTTTGGCTTGTAGTAATCTTTAGGTATAAGATGATCTTTTAGTATAGATTCAGGTATGTCCAATAATCTCATTTATATTAAATTATGATATTAAACTAAGGGTTCTTTCGAGAACTTTGCTAACTTGTAGTTAAGAAAGTTATGGGGATGGAGTACAATTGAGCCTCGGGTTTAATTTCAACAAAAAGAATCATGCTGTCTCGAATTTCATACAATTTTTCAGTAGGTCAATGTCAGTACTCTATTGACCTATATCCTTGTTCTTTCCTTGTTTTAGTTACCATCAAATTTATGCATTTGAATATCAATTTATTTCTCCATTTGAGCATCTTATCACGTCTATGGATAGAATATGTGTCGATTCTCTTTAGGGCTACTAACTAATAATATTTAACAAGTTTTGCAGATTTATCGATATTCTTGCATCATGTATATCCTTGACTGCTGCTTGACTGACTGAGATAATCAAAACTAGGTGGTCATCTTAGGTTACTCATCTACTTCTCCTTTACCATGGCATGTAGGACACTCACCAATCATCTCTTCGCCATGAGATTCGGCCTTTGGCTGTTGTACTACTGGTAACTTACCAGAACCTTTACAGATAGGACAAGTTGTCTTCATGTAATTCATAATAATGAGTGGTTAGTTAAAACTTATGAAGAGTGAACTAAAACTACATCAAGCCCTTGCCTCGTCTAAGACCCTATGCTTCTAGATATTTTATAGGATCATAAACATCTATCTAAGGGCAGGATAAGGAAACAACATTCTCATTCAAATGTCAGTTCTACACTGTTAAAGGCACACACGGTAAATTTATCAAATCAAAAACTGCTGCTTAAATAAAAAAGTTAATGATTATTCATCAATATTCATTTGATGAATACTAAACAATGTGTGTTATAATCTCGGAAGACTTTTTTACCATGCCTGTTTATTGAAGGCATAATTGCATTTTACAAAGATAGTAGAAACATGTATCTATTCTTCTGATCTACTAAGAATGAAGGATTTCTATATCAGTATTTTAGGACTAGAATTTATTTCTGAAGGCGCGACAGTGAAAAACTAAATTAGAGTAAAGAACATCATAGGATATTAAATCCATGAATGGCGAGGAACAAATAGAATTTCCACCTCAATTTTCACACAGTGTCAAAATTGAGCAGTCTGCAAAAGGTGCCCGTGTGACAGTGCATGTGCTTGGTAATAGCCAACAAGAGGTAATAGATCAAGCAATACAAATGTATTCTTCTGTAAGAAAAAGGCTCGAAGAAGAGGGCCATATTCTATCTCCCATAGAAATTAAAGAATCCACAACGTCTGCAGTCACCTAGGCGCTTTAGGCTTATGGACTTATGAGCATGATCTAGTACATATTATCTATATATCTTTTGTTGCCATTGTCCTATTTACTATCTTTAACAGATCATCATTGCCAATTGGTTTTTGAAGATATTTGATATTGATACCATAACTTGTACTTGGATATTGTTGCCTTCTAAGCTGCTCATAATAGAACTCTGATGCTGTTATGAAAATCACCTTTACATTTTTATCATTCCCTCTTATTTTTTTGTAAAGCTCAAATCCACCTAGTAAAGGCATTTTAATATCAAGTAAAATCAAATCATAAAAGCATGGTTTGAATTCTTGTAGAGCTTGCACAGGATCTGTGTATGGGCTGCATTGGTACCCCGCGTCTTCTAACACCATTTGGTAAATCATACATATATCAGGCTCATCATCAACAAGAAGAATTCTTTTTATCCTCGTTTATTCTCTCTACCCCTCTCTTTATTGCCGCATCGAATGCGATGCAACCCTTAATGTTGTTTTGATAAATTGTTATACCGCAAAAGCGAGAATTTGGGCTTAAATTCCTGTAGGTTTATGAAGTGAAAGTAAATGTTCCTCAGCATGTATCAAATGATTTGGATTATTGTGAATACAGGTAAACGCATCAAAGATATATATCAAATAGTGTGCAGCTGTGATGTAACATGAAGAGCTTCAATGATTGGTGGAAGAGTGTTCCAGAAGAGCTTAGGAGCAAATCGCCCGATGTAGATGAGGCAAACAAACCAATGCTGAATCAAGTCAATGACGTTCTCTTGAATCTCCATTTAGCCGGCAAGGATGATGCAAAGCCAACTCATGAAGAGATAAAAGATTGGGTATATAGCGGTCAAGTAGATGTCCTTAAACTAGGCATAAAATAGCGGCAGAAATACACGTAACAATTCATTTTTCTTTTATACCTATTGATAATCATGTTTATTTATAATTCTATGACTCGAATAATCACTTTCCCAATTTTTCTTTGTTTTTAGCTCGATATGATTACTACTTCCTGAGCTTCACTTTTGGTTCTGTGAGTACAGTTTTTTGAAAATGACAAGCGACTCGAAAATATTGTTATCTAAAATCTTCACATACTGAGATATTTTTTGACCCTGTCTGTTTTTGGCATAACAGGCACAGGTTACCTTTTCCTTTATCTGTCATTAGGACTTCCCTCGTTCTGCTATCGATAGTATTCATGCCTCAGTATGTATATAATATACTTTGGATATTATATAACGGCCATGAAGAAGTTTTCTCTATAATTCTATGGGTTTTTTACATCTACGGTATTAGAAAAATGTTACTGATTAACAATATTTCTGGGGCATCAGGATACGGAGCCTCAAATGTTAAGATTAATCCAGCCTGTCTAGTAATGTCTATGCACGTCCATCATATAGTATAACGTGTAGGGATGTAAACATCTTCTACTAAGGAATTTAGTTTAACTTTTACTAAGCTTGTGCATAGACAAAAAATAGACAATATATAATTCAGATATCTTAGAGTTGTACTGATAGTGAGCATAAGAAAACTGGAGAATGGCAACTATCAGATTATAATGTCCAAGCCCGAGATAACTAAACTTACGGACGATATCTATAACATAAAAGCCCTAGAGGATATGCACATACTCCACGAATTCTATGAAAGAACATCCCATGTTGTAGAAGATGAAGAGGGTTAACAAGTTAGGAAAATTCGGGGACAACATCTAAAGTTTATATAATATATTCCTTACCCATTTTATGATATTTCTGATTTATAGATATTAGTCTGGTTATACAGAATGTCTGTTTTCAATCAAGCTATAAGGAATTCGGGGCAGCCATTCTATACACCATTCTATACATTGGATATATTCTCAAAACGTCGAAGGCAAATCTGTACTTACGTTTAAACCGTTATTATATTGATACGAATGACAGAAATGAGTTAGATCATTTCTCTGATCTAGATTTAATGGCTTCCGACTACAAAATGGGATTCTGGTTAAGAATGACTAAAGCTTTGAATCTTTGAAGCCCAGCTCTCGTTAATCTACATTTCCCTGTAAGTAAGTAATATTCTTATTGTTGTTTATTCTGAACTGCTTCACCGCGTAGCGCTGCGCGATTTTATATACGAGGATGAGAAATTAATTGAGTAAACCAAATTGGGCCTGCGCTAGCTGTGGTATGTACACTTCGCGAAAATCTAGTGTCAAACGAGATATTCTAATCAAGCACTGAGGAAATGCCAATTTCGTATCTTTCGTTGATTATTTGGCTGGCAGAAAGATAGGCTATTACTTACCTACATGCATCCTTTAATTTTTTTCAGTCTTAATTGGCAGCACCAACATTCTGTACACAATTTCTTATGAATCAAACGATGTGGTCGGAATCGCAATTAACGTATCTCATATCTCGATCTATAGATGTGTTAAGTATTGTTGGCTACACGAGAGAAGAAATATCGATTATAAATGGACTGGACTAGCTAACAAAATATTTATCTTCTACTTTCATGTTCTACTAGAACAGTGAACTATAACATAGTAGCTATTGCATTGTTGATAATATCATCTGGAGCGGCACTTATCTGCTCTTCTTCACTAGTAACAAAGGTGAAGGAAAGAAGGAAACATTTTGAGCAATTGAGAGAATAGTGTTTACCTAAAAAAAAGAAGAATAGAAGATATTGTACTTTATTTACAAAGATATGCTGCAAGAGACATTGAAACGCAAACGGTTTGATGTCGAGAAAAGAGACTTCTCTGTCCTTTATGTTTAATATAATATGCTTGCCAAATTATATTTCGTAATTTTTAATACTTTTAGCCTACTTATATCATGCGCCGTATAATGATATCAAAAAGGAGTGTTTTTCTTGATATTCACCATAATTTTAGTTTCCATCATTATTTGGATTTTTAGACAAGTACTCCTTTTCCACTAATCATATACTAATATAAGAATATATGATTGATATATATGGCCATTTCCGATATACCAAAGATCTCCTGCTCTATACTTACTGCTTCGCCTCGTTGAATGTAACAAACATTGCCTAGTATGGAAGAGGTTGTAAGTAATCAGAACTATACATCGATTACAGGATAACCTGTTGCACCATTTGGAAAAGGATCTGCTATTTCGGATGTCTGGATCTTTCCTGTCTTATCGGTAGCTCTGGCAATGATCTTATAGTGATTGTTGCCAGCCATAGGTACGTCCACCGTCCACAGTACCCATGTAAATGGTGACAGAGCATCCTTAAGACGTGCATCTTTCCAAGTATTCCCCCCGTCTGTGCTTACTTCTACTCTTGATATTCCTCGATCTCCCGCGAAGGCCATGCCTCCAATTGAAACTGTTTCAGATGAAGACGGATTTGTGGTAGCACTTGAAGCTGATGCAACATTGATAAAACGTTTTCCAACAGCAGCATTACCAGGAATAACTATGAATGCGTGAGTATTGTACCTAGCATTATTTGCCCATCCTTTTCTCTGCCAATACCCTTCGTAAATGCCGTCAACTAACTCTATTTCGGTTATCCATTTTGGATTCATCATGCCATACAAACCAGGTACGATAGCTCTTACAGGATAGCCGTGCTCAGCAGTGAGCGAGGCCCCATTCATGTCATAAGCTAGGATAGTGCCTTCCGAAAGTCCTCTTTCTATAGGAATTCCAACATCATAGCCATCATAACACCTAAAAACAATATATTTTGCGCGCAGTGAGATTTCTGCCTTCTCGAGTATATCTTTTAGACGCACTCCTTTCCATACTGCAGTGCTTATCAAGTCTCCGTCCAGCTTGTTGCTCACACACTCTAGTGTTGCAAACTCTTCTATCGAAGACATGTTTCTAAGCTCTGTATAGCTTAATTGTGTAGGCTTTGCAACCAATCCTTTTACATTTAATTTCCAAGCACTAGCCATTATAACAGGTACTATAGGGTTTTTATCTATTCTATAGAAGAGATCCGTTGGTGTTATTTCTGAAGCAAGAAGCGGTGTAAGTCTAGGATTCTCAAAGCCTGCCGGTTTGGATTCAGCGGATCTCTTCAAGAATTGCGAAAGCAATGATGAAGTTGATCGTTGTACCTCTTGTCTAGGTGATACCAGACTACCTAATCCAAAGTACAGGATAGGTATGGCAACTGCCAAAGCAACGCCTGCTCGAAGGAATTGTTTTCTCGTATACCGGATCTCTGTTTGCCTATTAGTTGGGCTGCTAGGAGTAGTGCCACCAGTATGTTGCTCCTTAGATGATATCATCGGTCGCTGACGACCTGATGGCAGCATCTTTCCATAAAAGAAGGAGCATAAGACAAACCCAAATACGATATTAGGTAAGATAAGGTAAATGCTCAACATTCCTATCGAGCTAACTTTTGTCTGAACATTTGCCTCTACCAAGGCAAAAAGTAAGACTCCTACCAAAAATACTATAATATATGATAATATCGAAGATTGTATTGCATTTCTAATATATCCATTTGATCGTAGTCTACGATACAATGCGCTACTAAGTGGGAGCAAACTGATCAAGCCATATAGTATGATATTGGCAATAACAGCGCCTACTAATGCCGAATATTTAGCTAGTGGACCTAGCGTCTCTACGGCGCGGGATTCAATTTGTCCCGGGGTCAGCGAGAATAAAGTCTGAGACGCAATTTCCGGAAGAAATAACCCACCGGCCAGTAATCTCATAAGCAATGAGATCGCTAGAGCAATCGCTCCTCCAACGAGCCCAGCGGTGAATAATCTTTTTTTAGTGATAGGAGGGCCTGATGTTTGGCTCACATGACTTTCTTGATCGTGGATGATTTTAAGCTTTATTCCAAATCAGGTGAGCTTATAATTCTTGAAAATAAATCAACCAATCCAAATTGCTGCCTAATCAAATTACTATTATTTTTTCCACTTACAAACCTTATATAATATTGTGTGTCATCGCAAAATATGCTCACAAAAATAAGTGTGTTAATAAAGATTCTTAGCATTTCTATCGTAGTACTTGTGCTGATGACAATAACATCTACATATACAAACAGGGTCGTTATTTATCCTGTCTCAGCACAGATGGATAATAACAATAATAATAATGTCACCAAGAGTACTACGGATTTAGTCATGTCCGAACTGGCAAAAATACATCTTATGGCAGCCAATGATGCCTTGATGAAAGGTAACACGACGGCTGCATTTTCTCAAATGAACCTCGCGAATTTGCAATTGGCAATGCTAGAAATGAAGGACATGGGTAGAATGAATGAAACACAGATGATGAAATTTATGCATAGTAGTGGAACAGACCAATCTTCTGCTTCTTCTCCTTCTTCTTCATCTGCTAGCAAAATGATGATCCCAGAGAATTGCATTATCATACAAGGCGGCATTTTACAATGTCGAGATATTCTTACTGGGAGTTACTCCCTGGCAAGGTAGCTCGTGAACTAATCATTAACAAAATATATCCATCAAAAAATAAAGAGTAATGGCAATAACAACTGGTCTAATATAATGTGCAATCCACTAGCCCATTTAGATACGACTTTATTTATTGCATGTGCTGTGTGTTTGTAATAGTGCAATTCCTAGTTTCAACAGACATCATAGCACCAGAACAATCCCCTAATAAAGTTGAATTGTAGCCTGGCGGTCCTGATTCAGTAACGCTATACATCCCCATTTGTAATTTTACAGGAGTACCTGCTGAACTACCATGAAAGGAACTGGGAGAAGGATTATTGCCATTCACAGTTATTGTAAAATCCATTGGTTTCTTGTTGCCACCGCCTTCGTTAACCACCTTTGCAGTTACTATCGATATTCCTTGTACTAAATTAGCTGATTGCAAGTGTGATAAAGATATATTATTGTCAATAGATTCTATGTAAGCGCCACTGTGTTGCTCTCCTGCTCCTGTCACTACTGCTCTTATTTCAGAAGATGATAATGTCAGAAATCGACTATCACTAGCTTTTACATGCATAGTTGAACTGAGAGAAGAAGAAACCGGCAGTATAACAATAACCAAGATTATAGTGAAAGTGATACTTCAGGAGTTTTGTAAATGGCATAACTCTTACAAGCCTATGGTAAATATTTTCTCTTTCTTGGATGCTATATACTTATTAAATCGCAATATTCCAAAAAACAGTAATATCATAGCTTTTAAAGCGGTATGAATATTTTGACAGGTTATGTTAGACTATACTATTTCAAAACAATCAATTGTGTTTCAAAGGACATGATATGTGAAATATGCGGTAATACCCACGTCTGGAAAGGGTCTAGAGAAGCATGGCAGCCTATCTCATCCAGATAGAAAAATAGAACAATTAAGACCCAATAGCAGCAGAGGTTTTTATTAATAGCAAATGAAAATACACAACCAAACAAAAAATTTTAAAGCAAAAAATCGTAATAGAAGAACTATAAACAAGAGTAAAATTCGCTATTAAGCAAGTTCCCTGTTCAGGTCAGTATGTGTATGTAATGCAGGTGCCAGGATTGGTACTGAGCAGGCTATAAATGCTTTATAACATAACGACTTATAGCATATATGTGTGGACTATTTAATTTCAAAGGTTTGACCTCTGATGAAATAGATCAACTTACACAGACAATTGATGAATATAGTTCAGAAGAGAGAAAGGCAATATCGGTTTTTCAAAAAGCGATGAACGGGTTTGCAACGGATAGATCATTCGAAACTTGTCTAGAATCTCTAAATGCATCTATGCAGATAGCTAATATCAGGGCTAAATTAGTCGAATCATACGTATATTATGCGAGATTATTAGAAAGAGAAATTACTAAACTGAACAGGCAAAAAAAAGATGGATAAATGAAATATAAAATATATTACCGACCGAAACTTAAATAGGGTTGATAAAGTATTAATTTTTTGAATGTTATCTAGCAAATCTCTATTTATCACATAAATCTTGAATCAAACTATTTTAAACTTAATTCGCTAAATATTTCCACTGCACTATCAGATGGGTATATATAAATCCCAACTATTGGAAGACGATGCGGTTCCTAATTGTGCCAAGCTTTTCAATACTAATTTCGACTACGTCACCATCTTTCAAATATTTTGGATCTTTCATTGACATTGCTACGCCTGCGGGAGTACCTGTAGAAATAATATCGCCTGCTTCTATGGTCATAACCATGCTCAAACTTGAGATTATCTTCTTTATTGGAAGAACCATATTTTCGCTGGATGAATTTTGTCGTAACTCTCCGTTCACTTTAGTGACAATTCTCAAACTTTGCGGATCAGCTACCTCATCTTTGGTTGTAATCCAAGGACCACAAGGAGCAAAAGTGTCAATGCTCTTTGCACGAGTATATTGTTTGTCCTTGAATTGTATATCTCTTGAAGATACATCATGTAAAATCATATACCCAAAAACAGATTCTAAAGCTTGATTTTCAGGTACTTTTTTTATATCTTTTCCAATTATTACTGCTATCTCGGCTTCATAGTCCAGTCGTTTTACAAACGTAGGGCATAATACATCGTTAAAAGGAGGATTTAATGTTGTTCTTGGTTTCATAAATATTACAGGTTCGTCAGAAGGTGTTAGTCCAGCATCCCGGGCATGATCATAATAATTGAATGCCAGGCATATTATCTTAGGCGGATTTGGGATAGGCGCTAATAGTCCAACGTTTTCAATGCTATGATTATATTTTAATTTGCCCTGATATTGTTTTACTTCATTTAGCCAACCTTTGAACATGAATTCCTTGATGCTTGATGGTATAGGAATTCCTGTTTGTTCTTGGATTTCCGATCTTGTGATTAGCCTCTTTAGATCATCAGAAACAATGGCATATGTGTCACCTATCCACCTGTCTTTTATTCTTGCGATCTTCATTGTTCGTATCCTATCTATGAGTAAATATCGCGGTACTACTGTCGTCAAGCCTACAGAACCCAAATCTTACAAATTGAATTCTAGTATCAGGCTTGAGAGATGACACAAATGATTCTGCAAATCCCTCAAAAATCTCCAAACTATTTGCATTATATTCTTCCTGTATGTATAGCTCTCTTGCCATAATTACCTTGTATGGAATTGCGTCAATCTTCGCAACCCAATGAATCTTTGCCATATTTTGTTTTATATCATCTCCCGTAGAATGTGCGATTATTATTTGCTTATGATTATTACATGTAATAATTTCTGTTACCCGTATATTATATAGATCCATTAGCCTGATTTCATCACCAGTATTAAGTTTAGCAGCATCATCTCTAGTGATATAGAAAGAATCTGAAACACGTACCTTTCTGATTCCAAGATCAGCGCTAGGATGATTCTTTAATACTACCTCCCCTGGAGAGGCATTTTGAATATGTAACTCTACAGGGTCCCTGACGAATGACAATCTCATACAAGTAGGATCGACAATTTTTCTGTTGAAGGCTTCAAGTGCTTCAATAGGTGGTTTAGTTTCAGCAAGTGTCAGTCCCAATGAAAGAACAAATTTCTTTACTGCCTTGTTTACGAATCCCCTTCTTTTCAGTGCTACCAAAGTTGGAAGGCGCGGGTCACTCCAGCTCTTAATAATACCTTTTTCTAATAATGGCTTTATCTTTCGTTTCGAAACTGGGATTCCTTTGAATTCTAACCTTGAAAATTCTAACATACTAGGTTTCCTAAGGCCAAATGCATCGAGAATCGCAAAATAGAGTGCATTTCGTAATTCGTACTCTTTTGTTCGAAGTGCATGTGTCACTCCGTCAAGGCTGTCTTCAATGGGTACTGCAAAATCATATGTTGGCCATACTCGAATTTTAGTACCCAACTTTGGATGATCAGCATCTATTATTCTGAAAAGCGTTGGATCTCTCATTGCAGTATTTTGATCAGACATATTTCCTTTGAACCTGATTATTGCATCATTTTGTCTAAATGATCCGTCAAACATTTTTTTTAATCGATCCAAAGTGATATCTAAATTCTTTCTGCATTCACATGTAACTCCTTTTTCTCTGAGATCATGAATTGTTTTCTGATTACAAATGCATACATATGCCCTATTAGAAAGAACCAATTTTTTACCATATTTATGTAATAAGTGAATATCATCTGAACTATTTTTCACCATATCAGGTTTTATGCCAAGCCATTCCAAGCCATCTTTAATTGCTTCATAGTATTCAAGTTTTTCATTCAGAGGATTTGTATCATCAAAACGTAAAATCAATTTTCCATCATACATGCGCGCATACTCTTCGTCAATAATTGCTGCTTTGGCATGTCCTATATGAGGATAGCCATTGGGTTCAGGTGGAAATCTTGTAACTACTTTTCCCATTTCTGCAAACGCTAAAGGAGGTAGATGCGCCTGAGAGATCGTAGTATGCTTATTTCTTTGTAAATCTCTAGGTTCCATACTATAGAGTAATGACTTTTGATCTGCAATTGATAATCCATTAATCTCCTTTACTATACCTGCAATTGTAGGTATCAAATTCTTCAGATTACCTCTAAGCTCTGGTTTATAAGCAATGATTTTTGCAATAACCGGGTCAATCCTTGATTTCCCGTTATATCCAACAGCATTTTTCAAGCTGGTAATTTTAATGATTTTTCGAGTATCTTCATCCAAGTCCACTATATTACAGACTCCTTTCTACGATAAATCTGGCAGATGATTCTAGCGCCCTCTTTGCATCTGTATCTTCATATTTTTCAATAGATTTTAATGCTGTATCTATGTGTGCTTTTGCAGCATCCCTTATATGTTGATCTATGCCAATAACAGAAATAGTTCTGACTGCTTCTTCTAAATCGATGCTTGAAGCATTCTTTGAATTAAAGACTTTAAGAATTTTATTCCTGTTCTCACCTTCTGCATTGTTTAATGCTAAGAGAATTGGATATGTCTTTTTCCCTTCTCTGATATCATTTCCTACTGCTTTACCGGTAACTTTAGGATCTCCTATTATTCCAATTAAATCATCAATTAATTGAAATGCAATACCTACATTCCTCCCAAACGATGAAAGATTTTCAACATCCTGCATGTTTGGATCTGCTGCGGATAGTACACCTAATCCACAAGACACCTCAAAGAGAGCTGCAGTCTTTTTACCAATCATATTGATGTACTGGTATTCAGAAGAAAACATTCTGTCTGATGCCATGCCGACATCAGTAGCTTGGCCTTCGCATACATGTATGCATGCAGTTGAGAGCCTTACAATCATTTCACAGACATCCTTTTCTGCTATCCCCACTTTTCTACCGTTTATTGCGATTAGTTGAAATGCCTTAGAAAATAAAATGTCCCCTGCAAGAATGGCTAATGGTACACCATAATATTTATGAACCGTTGAAACACTATGGCGTATATCGTCATTATCCATGATATCATCATGTACAAGAGAAAAATTATGGATCATTTCGACTGCTACGGCTGCAGGTGAAGATCTTTTCGAATTACCTCCAAACATTTCACATGATTTAGCTACCATGAAAGGACGTAACCGTTTACCGCCAGTTGTAATATAATGTACTGATGCATTATAGAGTTCGGTTGGCTCACCCTTTAAAATCGAAATAATGAACTCTTTTATATATGAAGCATTACTTTCAAGCTCATCCCTAATACTGCTTGTCTTCATCTACGGTTGACTCTCTCTGCTAAAGCTCCTGTTAATATATACCTTGAGCTTTTCAATGCCGAGATATTCTCTGCGCCTATAAGGAACATTGTACTTTTAAGTTCTGCAAGAACAAAATCTGCAAATTTAAATAAATTTTCTTCAGATTCTGAAGCCTTTCTCAAAAAGGGAAAAGCCATGGCACACATATCCGCGCCCACTGCAATACACTTTGCGATTTCTAATCCATTACGCAAGCCACCAGAAGCAATAAGAGGTGATTTCACTACTCTCTTCACTTCAAGTAAACTTGCTGCAGTAGGAATTCCCCAATCCCAAAACATTTCACCCAAATGAATTTTAATGGCATCTTTTGAAGCCTCTGCTCTCAATTTTTCAACTCCCGCCCAGCTAGTTCCACCTGCACCTGCGACATTAATTGCAGATACGCCAGCCATCTCCAGCTTTATGGCTACTTCTTTAGATATTCCTGCACCCACTTCCTTTACGATAATCGGAATAGGTAGATTGTTCACTAATTCTGCAATTTTTCCAAGCACTCCTCTGTATTTTGGTTCTCCCTCTGGTTGGATAAGCTCCTGCAATGGATTAAGATGAACTGCAAGAGCATTAGCTTGTATCATGTCTACAATTTTTTTTATATCATCTATTGAAAGTCCCCTACTTAGTTGCGCTCCTCCGATGTTTGCAATAAGATAGGCGTTAGGAGCATTTTTTCTAGCCACAGAATATGTGTCTGCTAATTCTTCACTTACTAGGCCTGCCCTTTGACTGCCCAAACCCATTGCAAATCCATATTTATCAGCAAGTTGAGCTAATCTTAAATTAATGTTAATTGCATCAGGTGTTCCCCCCGTCATAGAGTCTACAATAAGTGGGGCAGAGAATTTGTGATTCAGAAAAGTAGTTGATGTGTCGACATCATCATAATCAATTTCTGGTAAAGCATTATGGATAAATCTGATATATTCTAAATAGTTTGATGTTGTTTTTGCCTGAACATCTTTTTTTAATGGTATGTTGATTCCATCTTTCTTACGTTCTTTTATAATTTCAATATCTGATGGCAAGCTATCTGTATCTATCACATTATTTGTAGCTCCTTTTTCCTTTTACTATTGTACCCTCGAAACCTGTGCCGGCAATGGCACTTATAATTCTCTCTGGTTTTAACCCATTTACCATCATTACATCTATCCCAATATCAGATATCTTTAGCGCCTCAACGACCTTTCTTCGCATGCCACCTGTCACATCTTGCATTACTTTTGAAAACCTAACAGAATTATTATTCTTTAATTCCTTTAGAATTTCTCTGTTTCTCATATCTTTATAGATACCATCTACATTGAGTGTAAAGATTACTTTTGATGGTCTTAAAAATTTAGAAAGAAGTGACATTAATGCATCACCTGATAAAATCGAATACATTTTATCTTCCATATAGACGACATCTCCAAATGTTATTGGAATTAGACTGCTTTCTACAATTGATTTGAGTTCTTTAATTTTTTTTATAATTGGCTTGCTATCATATACAAACATAGAAGGTATAATCGTATAGGGATTCATTCCTACTTTAATCATACAATCAACTATAATTTGGTTTAATGCTATCATGGATTCATGTACTATCGATATCCCATGTGGATCATATTGATCTGCTTTTGAATGCATATTATATTTTACAGACCAATAATGTCCAAACGAACCACCGCCATGAATGAGTATGATTGGAGTTTTTATAGATGCAAGTACATACGAAATACTCCTAATTGCTTCAAAATTGGCAGCAAGGGGTTTTTCCTTGAATGTAATAACTGATCCACCAAGCTTAATTAATGTCAGATCATGCCCCATTTATAAAAAACCATAACTTTGAGTGGATTTAAAGTTTAGTATATTATCAAGCCATTGTAATCAAATTTCACAGGAAAACATTCAAATCTATTTTTTTCGATCTCAGAAATTACTCTCATCTTCTTTTCATTTGGAATAAGAGCAATTATACTTCCACCTCCACCTGCACCAGTAAGTTTCGCTCCCAAGGCACCATTTTTAATACAAATTTGTATTGCGCGGTCTATCTTTCTATTAGAGACTCCAATCTGCTGTAAAAGTGCATGGTTTTCAGTCATCAAATCTCCAAGTTTTTTCTCATCGCCATTTTTAATTGTAGTCAGTGCTTGTTGACAGATATTATCTGCATGCGAGGTCAAGTCGATAAAGAATAAAACATTTTGATCTCTAAGTTTCTTGACCAAAGAAACCAAATCCCCAGTGGAATGTTTCATTCTTGTGTTTACAATAATCATAGTTGAATCTTTCTTTGCCTTAATTTTTTTGAATTCTTCATCTTTGACATAATACATTATACCTCCGAACACTGAAATATAACAATCTGCTCCAGAAGAATTTTTGTGAACTAAACGTTCACATTCAACTGCTTTTACACATATCCATTGTTTGTTAGGCTCGCGAAATAATGAATCTACTGCAGCCACTGTAGCTACACAACACGCGGCAGATGAGCCTAGTCCAACTCCATATGGAATATCAGAAACCAAATTTATGTTGATCCCCAAATTTTGCTTTCTTTCCGAAAGAACAGAGCTTACACATTTAAAAATCAGATCTAGAATTACTTTAGCTTTTTTTCCACCCTTTACTAACGTGAATTCTGAATCCTTATATGATCCTATGATACCTAAGTTTGACATAATATTGATTGTATGGTTTTTATTCAAAGATACATTTACCTTAATACGTTTGTTAATTGACGCTAAAATTGCATGACTGCCGTATACAACGAAGTGTTCACCAAATAGGATAATCTTTCCTGGGGCTGATGCTGTAGCTGAAGTTTTCCTCAAACTCATATAAATATAATAGACGAGTAGCCAACAACGGCGCCCATATCTCCTGTAACGTTGCCACTTGTCGCATACCTTAGCAACTGCCCCTTTGTTGCGCCCAAATCCTTTACTGCTTTCATTACAGAAGCAATTGCACCGTATCCACAAGCAGATACAGCAAGTCTTTCCAAGACATCATAAAACTTTGGTATATCTAAAGATAATATGGCATTTATTAATTCGGCATCCTTTCTGTGTGCTTCATCATTTGATTCATAATGAGTAAAGTCAGATGATGCAATAAGTAATGCATTATTAGTATTTGATATTGATTTGGCCATGGACTCGCCTATGTCAATTGCTGTCTTAATATCTTGCATTATTAGTATAATTGGAACAATTCTGATTTTTTTATTTTTCTTAATATATTGAAGGAATGGGAGCTGGACTTCTAAACAATGATCTCTACTATGAGCAAAATCATCGAAATCTATAATCCCGGACTTGGAGATTTCTAATGCCAGATCTTGATTGATTTCAATTTCTCCTAATGGGGTTTCCCATACACCATTTCGCATCATAGATACTCCGTTGCCAATTCCATAGTGGTTAGGACCTATCATAACCACATCATCAAACCCCATAGACGATATTTCATAAAATCCATTTGCAGCAACAGCGCCTGAATAGATATACCCCGCATGGGGTGAGACAATTCCATAAATCCTGTGTTTAAATTCAGAAGGTGGGATTTGGCCTGGTCCAAATTTCGGATCTCTAAAAGATCGTTCTATTAGTTGCTGAAGATCTACAGGTTCTGCTGGGTAGAATATTCCAGAGACGGCAGGATGTCTTCTAGTGCCGCCACAACTCAAGATATTTCCTCGACTAGTTTGGTTTCAAAGTCATCAATTGACATTTTCATTTCATTGTCAGATTTGATCGCACCTTGTCTCTTCAACACCTCTCTTGCAAGAAGCCAATATATAGTAGCAAGAGCCTTTCGTCCCCTGTTATTTGCAGGAATCACGAGATCTACTTTTGAAGTTACATTATCACTATTAGATATTGCAATTACTGGAACACCTGCTCTTGTAGCTTCTAATACTGCTTGCTGATCTGCCTGCGGATCGGTAACAATTACGATCTCTGGTTCCATATACTTTGGCAAAGAGGGGTTTGTAAATGTCCCCGGCATAAATCTTCCAAATATACTCATGGCACCTGTGAGTTCACAAAACTTTTCTACAGGCGTTTTGCCATATTCCCGCGCAGAAGTAACTGCAACTTTGGAGATATTGGCACGCCCGATGAATTTGGCTGCTACATCAATTTTTGCTAAAGTCTTACTGATGTCAAGAATATACAAACCTTCCGGGTTCGCACGAACAATGAATTGAGCCATGTACTTTGTTTTTACTGGTGTGCCAACACGGATGCCAGTAGACAAGATCATTTTTTCTAAATTGTTGGCTTCTGATGCGTAACCCCCAATATCCTGAATTTCATGATCAGGAGAAGATGAGATTGAGTCTTCAATAGGCTTATCATCATTAGGTTCTTCATCTTTTTCAATAGGAGAAGAATCTGTATTTTGAACTTCCTTATCATCATTCATTTTATGTAGAGGACAGATCAGCCATACCTTCTATTAAATCATACTCTCCAATGCGCAAAAGTTCGTTTAATTTTGCAATACGTTCTCCGCCCAAAACTCCTGACTTTAACATTTTAGAATTGGTAGCTATTGCAATATGTGAAATATGTGAATCCGTAGATTCACCAGATCTGTGTGACGTTATAATTTTAATATTATTCCTTCTACATACATCAGCAAACTGCATAGCATCATAAAGAGTTCCGGTCTGATTAACCTTCAAAATTGCGCCACTACAAGACTTATACTTTGCTGCTTCTTCGATTCGGTTTGCATTTGTAACTAACATATCATCACCAGTAACTATGCATTGTGGATTCTTTTTGGCTATAATAGCCATACTTTGAAAGTCTTCCTCATGAACAGGGTCCTCTGAATAAATCAGTTTGTATTTGTTGATTAGATCATTAGTAAAATCAATTTGTTCTTCAGTATCACGTATTATTCCCTGTCTTGCATAGTTATAAGCCTTCTTCTTTTCGTCCCAAAACGCAGAACTTGCAAAATCAATTCCTATGGATACATCGCTACCAAGGATAAAGCCACAATTTTTAATAGCTTTCTCCAAGATTTCAAATGCCTCATCATTATTCAAATTGGGAGCCCACGCACCTTCATCTCCTCTACCATAGGTAAAGCGTTTATCGATAGATTCAATAACTTTCCTAACTTGCTTATGTACTGTAAAGTTAATTTCCAAAGCTTCCATTATGTTTCTTGCTCCTATAGGGCAAATCAGAAATTCCTGTATGTCAGGTGTACCCGGGCCAGCATGAGCACCGCCACCTAAGATATTGCCAAGCGGGAAAGGATATCTGTATGGCTTTGTTAATTTCAACACTTTGAAAATAGGAACATCCAGAGCTTTTGCTGCAGACTCAATAGCTGCAATGCTCAAAGCATAGGCAATAGATCCACCGATTTTGCTATATGTTTTGGTATTATCAATATTTCTTAATACTTCAAAAATCGCCTTTGGATCTTCCGGATCAAGTCCAACAAATTTTTTTGAATTCGATTTGAATACGTCTAGTGCCTTTTCAGGATTATCATCAGGAAAGCTTTGAGCTTCGTGTTTTCCTACACTTGCGCCTGATGGTGCACATGCTCGTCCAAGGTATTTATTATCGGAAACGACATCAATCTCAATAGTTTTACTTCCTCTGCTGTTAAAAATAATTCTTGCTTTGAGCGATGTAATTGAAGGCATCTGGTTTATTATTATTCCATTTCGGATTGGATTTCAGACATTCTTCGCCTTAAAGCTTCATAATATGGTATGACTTGATATATTGTCTCAACAGTCGAGGTGAACATTCTTCTACAACAGTATCGCTTTATGTTTAGTGAATCCATTACTTTGGCTGGATCCTCTCCAGCTTTTATTCTAGCTGAATATTCTGCATGTTTATCTGCAACCAAATTACCGCAGGTAAAGCATCGCACAGGTACTAGCATCTTTTTTAGTGGACCTTAAAGCATTATAAAAACTATCGCTAGTATCTAACCTATGAGAGATTCCATTGGTTAAACTAGTAGTCTATCCTTGCAGAGGTAATACCTTAAATGATAACAATTGTTGGTAGAGTATTTTCAATTAAGAAGCGAGGATGTATTACTCGTATAAGCAATCTGTAATCTCAAATTTTTATAATCCATAATATTCAAATTGGTGCAATAAGCCATTCAAATGACGAGCGGGAGTCGCCCAGCTTGGTCAAAGGCGTAAGACTGAGGCTCTTATCCCTCAGGGGTTCGTGGGTTCAAATCCCATCTCCCGCATTGTAACCTTTTAAAAAAGGTCGGTAAAGCTTTGAGATATAGAAGAAGCAAGCAATAACAGCAAGATCAGCACAAGAAATCCCATTCATCGGATTCAACCAATGATGATGACGAAGGGAACAGCATCGCCAGCAGCGATAGCCAAATTACTACAAGAGCAGCAGGCAGACAATCAGTATTCTATAGATACATACAGACATGAACCTATGACAAGACACCTGTAGTAAGTTAAAACGTGCTACATGCACCTAAAGAGAGCAGAGTGATTTGGCTAAAATTCAGGCTGACTATGACAAGTCCAAGCAATACAAAGCGAGGAGTGCAAACAAGCAGGTAAGAAACTATTAAATGCAAAAGAACATAAGTCCGATTTACATGTTTGTAAAGCTCTACATCTAGACAAACATCAGAAGGATCAACACCACCAGACCAAGCTTCTTGTTTAGATTACATATCTCCTAACTCTGGTTGTTATGATGTATGCCGTATGTTGTACACAAAGAATCTTTTATAATAGAAAAATTCAGAATTACGTTCAGATTTATTTTAGACTTTTTTATATCGTACTAATGTATCTTTATTATTGAGATAATAAAGTGGAAAAAAGAGTTGAGTGAATATGAATCTAGGTATAACCAATATCCATCTGACACTACTTTATACTTGCCCCTACGCACTTTAGGTCCTATCTCAGGGTCATTTATTTCTCTCTTGATATCAATATTGAATACAGGTGATAGTACCCTGGTAGATTGTATTCTTTCGCCGTCTACTATAACATCTTTGTAGACTAGCATATCGATTCTTTGCTTTGCTAATTCTATTAGTTCAGTTGTTGTTAATGTTGTCATATTTCAGCTTTAACAGTAGAAATGGCCACAATTAGGCACAAATGCAAGTATTATCACAAACTGCATATATATACATCAAATCTGATAATATTTTGGGATATGGGGATAATCGTAAGTATAG
>DATFDI010000093.1:0-17210 GCA_035252175.1 Nitrososphaeraceae archaeon | reverse complement strand
TGCAATAGAAACCTATAACAGGCTGGCGGAAAAATATAGAATGACTGATTTAGTTACGCATGAAATGTTTGAAGAGCTTTTGGAAGAAGAGGTTGGCGATGAAGAAGAATGGGAGAAGCTTGCTGGAATATGGAAGTAGATAAAACAGAACTATTCACAAGCAATAAATGTTCTACGTTATGTTTCTATAAATATCTTAGACAAATCGATTAATATCTTGTGGAGTAACTATTCGTATGGGAAATATTGCAGATAAGGTTAAAGAAAAAGTAATGGGTGCTAAGGACAAGGTTACAGATACTACTAAAGAAACTAAAGACAAAATATCAGATAATACTAAATTGAATGCTGACACTGATAATCAAGATGACAGAACGTTCGAGGAGGGTGGTCCTGGTACAGAGACCGGCAGAAAAGATGATCCACTAACTGAATTTAGGGAGAAAGAGCCAATGACTCCTGCAAAAATAAAGGAGCATGAACCAACAGCCGTAAAAAGAGAAATGACTGAACATATTATAGATCCTGGAAAAGAAGTTCCGAATCCAAGAGCTGCTGAAGAAAGAGCCAGAAAAAGCGGTATGGCAAAAGGAACAGCTGGATCTGCTGAAACTGGTAGTGAATATGAACAAGGAGCTGCAGGTACGAACTAGTAGCAAATAGCGTACAAGTAAATCCTTTCAAAATTTTTTGGAAAGTCTTAGTTTATAGTTTACTTCTATTATATCTAATGTTGCAATTGTATTATTATTGCTAGTATTATCATTATTACTATCTTGAAGGAATGTTTTGGATTCTTCAACACATATCTTTGCACATCTATCTTTAGGAAAGCAAAATATTTTGTTACGTAGTCTTATCTCGTCTACTATAAATTGATTCATATGACAACTATAACTCCATTATGGTTACACGGGGGCATACAACTTTTTTGGTTGTACTTTTAGCTGATGTAAGTGAATTTCTATTGGCGAATATACTATTAACTTACGTTTGGTAGCATTCTATGACGTTATTAGTGGCGTAAAAATGGATGAGTCTAATAAGAGAAATCTAAAAATAATAATCGCAATTATAGCCGCAAGCATAGTAATCAGGATATTATTATACTATGTAATTTCCAAATAGATAATACTTATTCTGATGATATTAATTACGCAGGTTGATATAACGCTCAATATAGCATAGAGTAATGGGATGTAAAGGTATATGTGTACATCATAAAGCTTTGGGGCGTTATGTTATTGGAAGTAAACGTTGTCAGATATGTGAGATATTCATCAAATGGGATGCAATATTTTGCCCTTGTTGTGGGTATAGAGTAAGAAACGGACCAAGAAACATGAAGTTTAAATCAAAGTTAAGAATAAAACAAAAACAAAAAAGTCAAAATAACAACAGTGCTAATATCATTTTGCAAGTACAATAGCTGTCTCGAATTAAGAGTCTACGTCACTATTAGTTACTATGTACTATGGATCTAACGTTAAGCTATTGAAAGTGTATAAAGTGAAAACCACCCTTACCAACTCATATGAGTCACATTATAAGTCTTATTTCATCAGTCTTAGCTCCTACAAACGATTGTTGCATATATATTTACATAGTATAAAACTGCGTTTCTTGAGTTCAATTATGGCTAGGCTTGTATAATACTTCAGTGCATATCATCAAAGCAGGTTAAGTTGAAAACGTTTTGTTATGGAATAGCGATAGAATATCAGAAAGACCATTATACAAATCTCACACGTGCAATTCTATTTCTCATGGCCGGTATTGTTCTAGACTACAAAACAGCAAGATTACCTAGCCTGATTCGATTACCAAATATTTACAAATTCCTTAGATAACTATCTGGATTCGATTTATTCTCGTATCAGGATTAGCAGTTATAGTCATTCACTATTACGATAAGGATCAAAGTTATATACCTATTTACTTGTTGTGACAAAATTCCATAGACTCGTTTGAGTGCGAGCAGATCTGGGAGAGTATATATTTTGCATATCCATAGGTTATTATATCTTATTTTTGCAATGATAAATGGTGAAAAACAAGACGAATACCCGAACCAAAACCATCACAGCATGTATGGTTATAATTGCTGCATCGTTAATAATTAGCTTTATAGGAATTTTCTCAAAGTAAGATAATAAAAAATAGTAACTTCTATTCATGTTCAATCTCAGCCCCTATTACCAAATAAAATTCTGCAAAATTTAGAGATATGCTGTTACTTTCGAAGCATAATTGCAGCTACGGTAAAACCGAATATGACAACAATTTAATACTTGTGTGCGTGATGGAGATAGGATCTCCGATACCATCTGATACTCTTTTTTGTGTCTGTTCAGTGCATAATAGAATCAGTTATTGTCCAGTCTTTTATATATTCATTAGACAACTACAATACAACAGTTTTCTTGTTTGTTATCCGCTATTCTATTTAGTATTGACAATATGCTTTAGTATGTATGTTCATGACAGTCCATTTAAGCAAGTTCTTAAGTAAGGTCTATTGTAATAGTAAGTAACGATGATAAATTATAGCAATTCCCAAGGAAGATATGGCGGTATTAGTAATCCCAAGAATGGCCACGAGAGAGTTGTGGAAGATAGAGACAATAGCAAACACCTTCAGATATTCATGAATGGTAGCTGGAGACATAGTCACAAATGTAGAGATTTTACAAATAAAGAGTGTAGGATAAAGTAGCATTATGGCGGGAGATTTCTGTGTACATCATTAGGACTAACATATCGATATCATTTATATTTATAGTTGATTCGACCTACGACATTTTATGAATCATATTCAGGCACAGTTATTCGATGATTATAAAAATTCATAGTGGGATAGGTGTCTTTAGACTAAAGATCTGTTTCCAATATTTTAGATGTGTATACTGATGGTTCATATGTTATTGTAATTATTCTAGTTCTTGCTTTATTCTTTTAGCCAGTAAGTCTATAGAGATTGGTTTATCAGCAAAGCATTTTAACGCCAGTTTAGGAAAAGCCATTCTAAATTCGTCGTTGTAGTATTCAATTGCAGTCAGAAAGCACACCTTAACTTTATTATCTATCTCCTTTATTTTCTTATATAGCTCAAAACCATTCATCTTCGGCATCTTTACGTCTATGATCAAAATATCGTATATATCGGCTCTGAACTTTTCTAATGCCAATACAGGATCATTGTATGTATCAACTTCAAATCCATTGTTTTTTAGTCCCTTTTTTATGACTGAGGTAATATCCCGTTCATCATCTACAACCAAGATTTTGTAGGTGCGTTTGCTGTGATTGTTATTTTTAACGTTCTCTGCTGCTATTGTGGGTCTACTATCAATGTGACTAGCATAACTATTATCTTGATTAGTATTCAAGTTTTGCAGGACTATTGTATGCTATTTATCTTTACTTTTTAATTGTTTCATTTACTTCATTTGCAGTGCAATGCATCATTTTTAAAATTCCGAATCGAAGCATAGGGGCAAAATACGAAGAGATCAATGATAAGACCTACCTAGAGTAACACACATTTAAAACAATACAATTAAGCTTGAAACAAGAGATGTTCTAGTTGTATGTCTATAGCAGTTAATATAGAATTGGTTATTCCGTACTTGAATCATAAATAAATAACATAAACTAGATTGGATGTTGTATAATTCACGACTATATCAATTTTTCTATATAATAATTATACTATTTTTATATCTGATATTATAGTATTTCCTGTGCTCCTGATTCATTTCTTCATAATAATTTTACTTCCCCGGGCTAACAACTAGATATAGAAGAACATTATCACTTATTTTGTTTGGTACTTAGTTTTGAAGAGCTGTTTTCCTTTTTCAATAGTTTTGGTTATTTTGGTATTTTACTGATAAGTTTCATAGGGAGTATTATTATATTTGTTCCGATACCTTACTTTCCAGTTTTAGTCGCTGCAGCATTTGATGAGCATTTAAATCCTCATATGATTTCACTTTCGAGTGCAGTCGGATCTGTTGCAGGCAAAATGATAGTTTTTTATGCTAGTTACTATGGTCACAAAATGCTAAACACTAGGACCAAAAAGAGGATATTCCCACTTCACAAACTTTTGAGTAAATATGGTTGGCTAGGAGCCTTTGTAGCAGCAGCCCTTCCAGTCCCCGATGATGTAGTCTACATCACGCTTGGCATTGCTAAATACAGCCCATTTAGATTTGCAACTGCTGTTTTTACTGGTAAGATGATATTAAAAGAAATAACGGTATGGGGGGCCCTATTTATAGGAAGACCATTCGTAGAATACTTCGTGTCAAATTATTCTAATCCAGTTTATTTTTTTGTTTTGATTGGGTCTACAGCAGCGATTCTTGCTATAGTATTGTATTTTTCCTTAAAGTTAGACTGGGGAAAAATTATCGGAAAATATTTTCCATGGACCCTTACAGATGAAAGCAGTAGTGATAGTAAAGGTGGCAGAGGAGACAAACCAAGGGGGTAGATTTCCGCTTTATTTCCAAAATATTATAATTTCAAACTACCTGTTTTATCTTTAATCATTCGTAAGACCGCTGCATGGATTATGATTACAACACACCAAAGTGACGAATAAAGTAATTAACCAAGCCAATAAGATGTTTCATAATTATCATTATTTACAATATATACGATTCATTTACCTATTCTTTATTCTGGCTATTGCAACTACAGCAGACAACATTAATAACAACATTAACACTGGTACAGATGGTATGAAGTAGAACAAAGAAGACGTAAGCAAAGGAAACTCCGGGATAGTGACATACTGATCAGAATCCGCAAGAAGTGAATAACTTTTTACCCTGAATATTTGGGGTGCCGCTGTCACAGGTAAATCAAAGGCGGCTTCGGAATGAGATGAAATATTTACTGGTTCTGTTTGAGCTCTTCCAACGAGAATTACATCTCCATTTTTATCGTATAAAGGAGCAATAATCATTGAATTTGTGGTGCCTTCCGATCCCTCGTTCAGAACTCTTCCTCTAATATAGTAGACTCCAAGTATTGTATCTAACTTAGAATTATTGGAAAGTATTCGCAAGGCTCTAGCCTTAGTTTGGGCTTCCTCACCTGACGCAGATAGCGTGTAATTTTTTACATCATTGACAGTTTTGGTATCAATATACAATATTTCAAATGGCGATGTCTCTCCTGGATTTATAGTTCTCAGATCGCTTGATCTTTGAAATTCATTTATCATTTGACCGTTTGAATCATAAAAAGATGCTTTTACTACTATATTTTTAAATGCCTTGTTTGATGTATTTTTTACTAATCCATAAACATGTATGATATTATTTTCATCTAAATGCGACGATGTTTTCTGAAAAACAAATTTCTGGTATTGTTGTTGCTGTTGTTTTTTCTCCTGCTGGGCCAGTGCATTTTGTACTAATCGTGGTCCGTTTAAAATCACAGCTGTAATAGAAGGCGTTACAATAACAATACAAATAATAATTATACTGGCAATCCATAATACTTGCAATAATACACCTAGATAAGAATCGATATTTAAGTATAGGAATAGAAGCTAAATATATTCTATTGTGACAATAGCTTTATTTTTGGTATAATCTAATATTGCTATATCGAATGGCAGGATTTGCTTTGATGAATTTGCATTCAGAGGTCTATGCTGTTTTTTCTCATGATAAACTTGCGCAGCCAGTCCTCTACATTATTCGTGACAGTGAATTTCGTTCACATTCTTCTAATGCTCTGTTTTATAATCCACATCAAAATGTTATAGTATGTCATGAGCAGAGAAAAAACCTTGTAAATTATACATTATGGTCCTCAGAAAGACTATTGTGTATTAGTCCTAATTCACAAATCTTTTAGATAGCTTGCTCCAGGATATTATTAATATGACAAGAGAATTAGCAAATTCATCATTGCTCTAACCCTTGCAATACTAAATCAGTACTGCGTACATGGTAAATGAATTGAAAACCTATATTGTATGATATATCTTCATAGCTTCATTGACCCAAAACAGCATCTTCTCTATGATCCTACCTAAAAAAGCCTAAGATAAAGTATGCGTGTGATAAGGCACAAAAGTGATTTTGTTTACTTTTATAAAATGTGAAATGTATTGATATTCCAATTATTCTGGCCTTATAAGTGACTCATTATTTTAGGTAAAAAAGCAGAAGTGTAAGAATTAGCGACCAGCCGCCTTAAAAGCAACAAACGCTTGATCCTCATATCTTAGTGCATCAGACAAAAGCTGAGTTGATTTACTATCTTCTTCGTTATTGCCTGTAGCCAACAAGTTCCTAAAATGTCTGTAGCTTTCTATCTCTGATTGGAATGATTGAATAGTAAAATCACGAGCCTTATTGTATTTTTCTGAATCCGGCAATGATTTTGCTCTATATACCAATGATTGAAATTTAGGCAGGTATTGATCAGTAATAGAGATCATGGTCACATTGCTATATTGTTTTAATTTCCACTTGCCTACTTCATTCTGATAATTGTGAGTTAGTGTACGTGACTCATCAATAAGTCCTGCATAGGCTTCTGAAAAAGCCTGTAGTTTTGATTGTTGTATCTGTAGGTATATTACAAATGCAACTATTAGAGCAAGCACAGTTATCCCAGAAAAAATGATTATCCGTTGTCTTTGCTTGTATTTCATATTTATATTATAAAGTAACATGGGAGTTGCCGCTAAAAAACATTACAACTAAATCACAATATGAGAACTGGATTGCGGCTACTCATCTTGTCGTAATACTGCTAAAGTAAAACTCAAAAAATGAATTGACTATCAAAAATACGATTAAAGAACCGCAGGATAAGGCGGAATTATTAATACCAAAATCTGAGGCACCCAGAAAGAGGCTACGGTACTGACTCTTCTGCAGGATCTCGCAATTGAATTATGCTTGGTGATGCTCACAGATGGAAGGTATTCGGTGAATTTGATTTGATTTGATTCTAGTACGTCTACATTAATATTATTGTTTATTTCAGCCTTAAGGCGCAAAAAATGGTGGTCAAAGTACATTAATATACAAATTTATGAGTGTTTAGACATAGAATTAGTTTATTTGCTAATTTGAGAGCCGTTAGTAACTTTAAAATAACATTGTCAGTAGAAAACATGCAACTATCTATGACATTACCTAAAGGATATGGTCAAAAAACAAGTACATCAGGAAAAAGAAGCTTTGAGGATTGGTGGAGGACTGTTCCAGAGGATCTTAGGAGCAAATCACGCAGAGGAGATGAAGGAAATAAACCGTTGCTGAATCAGGTTAACTACGTCCTTTTACACCTTCATCTAGCGGGTAAACATGATACTAAGCCAAGTCATGAAGAGCTGAAAGATTGGCTGCATAGTGGTCAAGTAGATGTCCTTCGAATGAATACTGCAAAAAAGTAAAAGCATAACATTCCTTTTTTCTTTTTCTGAACGTCTATAATATTCAGAAGCTATATTTTTACGAAAAAGGGTTCCATAGCTGTAGGGTTTCGTGTTTCTCGCTCAATGTTGGCTGCTGTGATTATTCTACTAACCTCAAATCGTTCCCGGCACTTTTACACCTAACATCATTTTACCAGATTCATTAATTTCTTGTTATCGCTATCACCTAGATTGATTGAATTGTAATGTATAGAATATTTTACTCAGTTAAATCATATCTTATTCTACTAGACGTTATAGTCGCACAAAATGACATGTATAACCAATACTTTTGATTGACACTTGAGTTTATCAATTTTTGAGATGATGATGGCAACACGAAGTAGTGGTAAAGAAAAACACGAAACTGTAAAATACCATATTTATGATCATCAATCGGATGATAAAAATAACATCTATAGTATTCGTACTAACACTTAGCTTGGGTGTCATGTTCGCATCTATGGCCACCTGTGAAGGCTTGCAGGCATTTGCACAAGATAATCAAACTAGGGCAACGTCGTCATCATCAGTAGCAGCTAGACTATTAGGATCACAATCTCACATAGCAAAGATAAAAATTACATCTCCTACCAGAGATCAACAGCTACCAGTAGGAAAAAACCTTACGGTGTATGGAATATCTATAGATAATGCAACTTCTAATGATTGCAAAGTATCTGTTATTGTAAATAAAGTCAGACCTTATCAACCAGCTAATGCTACTGGACCTGGTGGACCCACAGACTATTCAAAATGGAAATTTGACATTACAACAAAGTATACTACTATTAAGCAAGGTGATAACAGAATTACCTCCAAATACGAGTGTGCAAATAATCCTAATGCGACTTCGTTTTCAAGTGTAAATATTACTGGGATTTCTAATGTGCATACAACAACGAAAGCTATACCATCAGTCTCTTCTAATCAAACAAACTCTTCTTCTCCATCACTTCCGGCATCATCCTTAGATGCAAATCAAACAGCAGCAAAACAGCAGCCTGGTGCTAATAATACCGGTTCTAGACACAACGCCCCTAGCCCACTAGCCAATATTCCAGTAATAGGAAAGTTATTCGGCGGCAAATAGTTGTAAAATACCTGTTTATTAACAGGTCTAAAGAATAAAATCTTTAATACAACTGCCGAATCATCACCGTTGCCAACTACACTCATTATTAGAGCAAAAGATAAGCGTAATCACTTATGGATTGTCACATCATTATTCTGTTTGTATAAAATACTGCTAGCTAACGCTCAAATCTTTTATATTCATTATTAATATCTAATAATTATCACCAAATAAGGACTTGGTAACAAAATAATGAAGGCCTCAGATCTTTTCGTAAAATGTCTGGAAGCAGAAGGAGTCGAATACATTTTTGGGCTGCCTGGGGAAGAAACTAATGATCTTATGATGTCTCTACTGGGATCAAAGAAAATCAAATTCGTCCTTGTAAGACATGAACAAGCAGCAGCATTTATGGCTGATGTCTATGGCAGAATAACACAAAAGGTTGGAGTTTGTCTATCCACTTTAGGTCCAGGTGCTACAAACTTGACAACAGGGGTTGCAAGTGCAAATATGGACAGATCTCCTATATTAGCAATAACAGCTCAAACTGACAGTAGTTTACTTCATAAGGAGTCCCATCAGAACATGGATGCCGTAACCATGTTCAAACCGATAACAAAATGGAGCTGGTCAATACGCAATGCTAATAGCATTCCAGAAATTATCAGAAGAGCCTTCAAGATCTCATTAGAAGAGAAAGCAGGTGCCGTACACCTTGTATTGCCACGTGATATAGCCAAACAGAATTCCGGAATTGCACCCATTAAAAGAGCCCATCAACTATCAAAACCAAAACCATCTCACAAACTAGTAAAAAATGCCGCCAAGATGATTGCGGAAGCACAACAACCTTTGTTACTATTAGGAAATGGCGTTATAAGAGGTAATGCAAGCGCTTGTCTGAGGCGATTTGTAGAGAATACTGGAATGCATTCTATGAATACCTTTATGGCAAAAGGCGCGATTTCAGACAAATCTGAGAGACATCTGCAAACAATTGGAATCAAAGAAGCTGATCATTCACAAATTGCAATGAAAAGAGCTGATTTGGTTATCGCTGTGGGCTATGACCTTGTAGAATATAACCCTAAAAATTGGAATAGAGATCTAAAGAAAAAAATTATTCACATTGATTTTACTTATGCTGAAATTGATACATACTATCCTCCTGCGATTGAGATTGCAGCAGACATTCAGTGTACTATAGATGCTCTTCTAGACGAGCTAGAAAAAGAAAGAAGGAAGACACAAAATCATCATGATTTAGATAAATTCCATATTTATAATTATGGCATAACTCAACCGCTTATTTTTAAAAAAATTAAGCAAGAAATAGTATCGAGGGCCGATAGGTTTAATAAAGATTTTTCATATCCAATAAAGCCTCAAAAATTACTAAAGGATGTAAGGAGCGTTCTTGATGAAAAAGACATCGTTATTTCAGATGTAGGAGCCCATAAATTATGGATAGCAAAGGTATACGATACATACAGTCCTAATACATGTTTAATCACCAATGGATTTTGTTCAATGGGATTTGCACTTCCTGGAGCAATTGCTGCCCAGCTTGCAAAACCAAATCAGAAAGTTCTTGCGATGTGTGGAGACGGTGGCTTTCTAATGAATGTACAGGAAATTGAAACTGCTGTTCGTCTAAAATTACCTATAATAGTAATTGTCTGGTGTGATTGTGATTTTGGTATGATATCTTTGAAACAGATTGATGAATTCGGAAAGAGTGCATTTACAAGATTTAATAACCCTGATTTTGTCATGCTTGCTCAAAGCTTTGGTGCTGTTGGTTATGACGTTAGATCCACTGAAGATTTTCATCACACCTTAGAGAAGGCAAAAAAATCAATCAATGTTCCTGTCATTATATCGATCAATGTAGACTACTCAAGAAATCGTATATTGTTAGACGATAATTTTATTGGTTAGATCATCTTATTTGCGGTGTTGGTTGCCGCAATTGCAGTGGAGTATATAGTCAAGGAGGCTAAGAGCATGATTAGACAATATGTTAATCGTGACAAAATTATAATTAGGTCTCAAAGGGCGGATCATATTTTACATCTGGAACTTCATATAGAAATGATTGTGTTATGTTTGAATGGTATAGGGATGCTCTTAGAAAATTTTGCTTGCTGCCACTAAGTACAAGCATATGATCTGCTTGTAAGCCTAGTAATCGCCAAGCTTATATCGGTCATTCGTTTCAGAAATATCAGATATATATAACATGTCAAATCGTATTGAAAATGATGATAATGATAAAACCAATTCTTCAATGCCAGGAGAACAGCAACAGGGACCACTATTGCATCCTCTTCAAACCGGTGTCATAATCAGGAATACATATGTACAAGATATCCCAAACATAGTAAGTTTACAAAAAGAATCATTCCCGTATCTTGCAAGGTATGGGAATATCTGGCGCCCTGACGAACTGGAGAGCCATCTTCAAGTTTTTCCAGAAGGTCAATTTGTGGCTATTGAGCCGGATGGTACTGTGGTTGGTTCTGCAAGTACGCTGGTGGTTTCTCTCAATCCAGAATATGCTGAACACACATGGAAAGACATCACTGCAAATGGTTTGTTTACAAATCACGATCCAAAAGGAGACAGCTTATATGGAGCAGATATCTCTACTCATCCAAAATATAGACATGAAGGTATAGGCAAAATGTTGTATGATGCGAGAAAGCATCTCGTCAAGGAATTGAATCTGAGAAGGATGATCGGCGGAGGTAGATTGTTTAATTATTGTGAATATGCAGATAAGATGTCAGCATTAGAATATGCGCAAAAAGTTATCAGAAGAGAGTTAAGAGACCCTGTTCTATCATTTGAATTAGATAACGAATTTAAATTTATCAAAATCCTTCCGAATTATTTAGATGATGTTCGTTCCTTGAACTATGCTAGTTTTATAGAATGGATTAATACAACAACTATTAATAGCAAAAGTCAATTATATTTTTGATCTTAGAAGGTTGAATAATAGTGATAATTATTAAACCAATTCTTGATCGTGACCGCCGACGAACAAACATACGATCATTAATCGTGCTGGGTTGATACTTTATCTTAAATCATTATCGAACTACAAGACTAAAAGGAGAAACATGATCTGACATGGTTATCTCTTCAAAATGATTATCTTCAATGTAAACTTCGTCACCATTATGACTTCTCAACACCTCTCTTAGTCAGCAAAGACCTTATTGACTGCGTTAGCTCTTCTTGAGTATGTGCATATTTCTTATAATAGTACAGTTCCTCCATGGCGTCATGATAGTCAACTCCTAGATTCTGAGCTATGTTGAGAGCTATATTAGACAAGATCAGTCTTCTCATTACTATCTCTGTTCCATATACAGATGCGTCGCTCGTCAACTCGCTAAGTGTATTCTTGAAATTAGAATCAATATAGCGGTCTTTGGCCTCTCTTGTCAAGGTAGTAAGACAATCTAAAATCAAATATGTCGTATATCATGTTGCTTCTTTATCTTGTGTTCAATCGTAATTTACAGCAGTTCTAAGAAGTTCCATTTCTTATGCGTGTTTTTGATAAGGTATTCCATTTTCAGGCTTTTTATGAACAGAATTCATGTTCATACTATCAATATATGTAAAAGATATCTTTATCTATTCTGCATCATGAGAAAGGAAAAGAATAGGTAATGGGAAGCTCTGTTCACATTTTTAACCTTGAAGCCATAAAACCACAAGCTGTATGTAATGGTGGTACTCGAAGCATAGCTAATGCTGATAATTTCAATATTCTAAAAGGCATGTCTCTTTACTTGCTGAATTTAGACAAAGGAGGTATAAGAGAGCCTCATTGGCATCCTAATGCAGCTGAACTTAGCTATTGCTTAAGTGGAAGGGCCATTATGACAATATTCAGCCCTGGTGCTGGACATGATACCTTTACTGTGGATGCGGGAGAGATTGTATTTGTACCTAGAGGTTATCTTCATCACATAGAGAATATTCATGAGGGTGAAACTAAATTCGCTATTGCTTTTAATCATGAAAGACCAGAAGATATTGGAATATCTGGTGCAGCTGGTTCAATAGATGACAGAGTACTTGGGCATACATTTAATATTGATTCCCAATACTTTAGAAAATTCAAGATACATCCCTACGATGTTCTGATAACGTCCAAAGAATCTGTAACAACTAACAAAATAGGAACAGCAAATTCTAAAATTCCTAATCGACATAAATTTAATCTCAACGGTAATCCACCTGTTGTACAAACTAAAGGAGGAACTGCTTCATTTGCTACTGCAAATAACTTTGAGATTCTTTACGGTCTTGCTTGCGCTCTCTTAACATTAAGAGCTAAGGGTATCCGAGAACCACATTGGCATCCTAACGCTGCAGAGTTAGATTACGTGATAAGCGGAAAAGCTCGTATGACAATATTTGGACCAGGAGATAGCGCAGATACCTTTGAAGTCGGTCCTGGCGAGATTGTTTTTATCCCTCCGGCTTACTTTCATTATATAGAGAATATTGGTGATAGTAACATGCAGTTTGGGATTTTTTTCAATCACGAGAGACCAGAGGATCTTGGCATATCAGGGTCTTTTGGTGCCTATTCAAATGAGGTTTTATCTTCAGTTTTTGGAGTACGGTCTACTACCGTATTGGATTCCCTACCGAAGTACCAAGAAGATCTCTTTATAGTTGCAGGAGCAGAGGGAGGAGGAGCTGCCTAATAGATAACTAAATAAAATATGAGTCTTTTCATTGTTTGATTATTAGACGAACAAATGCTTCGGAAGCCGCACTACCAAAGTTGATGCTAACAACTGCCTGATTGTTTCAAAAGTTATTTGATTTACCATTCGCCCACTTAGCTAGACGCATACTTCCTAAGATAATGTCTAAATGTGATAATAGCGGATGTGTTTTAGTCTAATTTATTTTCTCCTTAAATAGATTGTTCGTAAAAGTGGTTTCAGTTGGCGAAATTAACAGTCTAATGTCCCTGTGATTTTTTGTAAATCACTATTTTTCACCCAACCTTTTATCTTATGTATTTCAGAACGAATTATATAACTTAGCATTAGATATCTGATTCCGCTGAACGAATTTGGTAATCATTCGCCCAATAGAATTTGAAGATATAGAAGACAGAGGATTTTTAGAGGTACTCGAGAACCTCGTTCCTGTAGGTCTAGACAGAATACAGGCTAAACAAATATTGGAAGAGATAAGATCAAATCCATTACATAAGATATTTGTTGCACAAGAAGAGAAAGGAATGGAAGGACAAGGACAAGGACAACAACATCAAATACAGGCACAAGAGGATACTGACAATAGGAAGAAATCAAAAGTGGTAGGAACAACTACCTTACTTGTAGAACCAAAATTTATCAATAAGGGAATGCGAGTTGGTTATATAGAAGATGTATCAGTAAGAAAAGGGTATGATGGCTTGGGTATTGGTTCCCAACTTATAACATATGCTACTCAAAATGCAATATCCGTAGAAGGTTGTGGGAAGATATTGTTATATTGTTCCAAAAATACCATGTCGTTTTATGAGAAACTAGGATATAAAATACTCGACGATTCATTCCTTATGATCTTCGAAGGATGAAGGAAACTAGCTGCGAGCTTAGTATTCAAATGTTACCAAAGCTAAAGTTTTGCCCGATGGCAATGAGAAATGCTGACAAAATATTTAATCCTGATTATCTCTGATGATGGATTGAAGATTTTGACGTCACTGGCTATAATCAAGTTTAAGATTAGATATAAGACCATTTAGATATGTATGAATCTTCAGATCCTTGGTACCATTGTCTTATGCAATTGTACATTTACTATTGCATCACAGCTAATGATGCAATAGAAAAGAATGCAATCATAAGTTTTGACTTGATTGTAGTAATCTTGATCATCTACTTTGTAATTATGCCCAACATTGTAATATCTCTTATTGTATGACTATTGGACCTAGATAATCCAATGTAGTATGTAAATTATGCTGATATTTTCTGTTGGGATAACATATTCGCTCTCTCAATCATTGTATAACTTATCTTAGTTATGGCATAGTAGTATTACTTCATAAACGAAAGGCTTTTTACCATGGTTATAATTACTGTTGAAGATCATTTACATATGTAAATAAGAAGAACTCATACAGAGAATAATAGTAGCAATAATCGCATTTGGCTAAAGAACATGCTTTCAACAAAAAAATTCGTGTTAGTTGTATTACCATAATAATTTTACTTGCAATTATTACTGTTGTAATTCCATCTCTGTCTTATCAGTCCCAAGTTACCGACAATGGTAGTAGTACTAGAAGTTATTCTTTGAATAGGAATAACAATAATGATAACCTGAACCTAGTCGGAAACGATGCCAACAACAATAGCAGCAACAGTAATAGCCGCATACAAATACAAGATTTTACAGCAGATTCTAAACCATATGGTCTCACATATGGCGAGTGGACTGCTAAGTGGTGGCAGCGGACTTACTTACCGGTGCCAAAAGATGTAAATCCAGCTTACGATGATAGCGGTAAATATTGTTCTAACGGCCAAAGCGACCCAGCATGGTTTCTAACTTCTACATACAAACACTCTGTTGACAGACATTGTAGTATACCTGCAGGAAAGCCATTTTATTTTATTTCGCTAATAAAGCATAGTTCAAGTAATTATGAAAAATAAATACTAGTAGGACAAAAACTAACTAACAAACCGTGAAAGTCGAATGATCTATGATTAGCAATAGCAATGACTGCGAGCATGGCAAAGGTGTGTACATTGATTTATGGCATTTCATGATAACACTGTTAGTAACTTATAGCAGTGAAATATCCAAAAAAATTAAAAATGTTATTTCAGACCTTATATTTCCTTAATTCACCAAAAGTAATTTTCAAGGAGACTTCCGCACCATTGTAACCTTCTATCTCTGATTTAGGTACATTGTACTCTTGACGATCTCCTTCACTTGTAATTACCACAGTGTCTCCTTCTATCGCATCTACATTTCCAGCGTCTTGACCGTCTTTGGATCTCACATTCTTGTGGATAATGGAGTCCCAATTAATTACTGCGTCTTCTGACATTCTGTAAATATGAGTGTAATAAACTGTATATTTAAGCTTGCTGCCCAAGTATTATGCTTTGAATGTATGCTGCTATGTTGTTATAGTATATATGAAATACTGTCAACCAGATACGCAGTATATAGATTGGAAACATCATTCAATTTATTATTCAAAATTCGGGTAATAGTGCTTCCATCAATTGATAGTGGTTTTTAGACGAGTACTCCCATACGTATTCTATCTCAGATTTATGACACATATACAGTTAATATTTTTATACTTACAATTCAATAGTTGCTTTGAATTGATCTATTAAGCATGACGACAACCGAAGCACCTCCATCAACAACAACACCACCACTACCGTCAGTTAGAACCACTCAAAGGACTGAGGTACTGACAGGCGAACAGAATGTGGTAAATACAGTCTTACGATTTGTATCTAATGCAAAGAGTAGGATTGATGCATGCATAGATTCTAGCAGGCCATCGTTAGCAGTTGAAATTGAGATATTAAAGAAGGCATTTGTCGATGCTATGAACAGAGGTGTCAAGCTAAGATATGTTACTGAAATTAATGAGGATAACGTCAAGTATTGTAAAGAACTAATAAACATGGTTGATGATCTTCGTCATCTAGATGGCATTAAAGGAAATTTCTATGTAAATGAGACAGAATACATTGCACCTGCTACCTTGCATGAAAACGGCAAAGCTGCGTCTCAAATCACGTACAGCAGCGTAAAGGAAATTGTACAGCATCACAAGCACTATGTTTTCGATACGCTTTGGAGCAGAGCAATACCAGCTGAGCAAAGAATACAAGAGATAGAAAAAACCGCTGATGGAATACGAGAACGAGATGAACAGGTAATAGATGGGAGAACAGCAGAAGAATCAGCAGTATCTACTCAAACCAAGATAATATTAGAATACCAATATCAAATATTTAAGAAACTAGAAAACTCCATCGAGAAGAATCAAACAAATAACAAAAAAATTAGATCAATGCTCCAACCAATTATACAAAAACAACTTAGAGATGCAAAAAGACAATCAGAATCAATAAAGCAACTCCAATACCAGCTAAAACAACTGCAAAAACAATTATCAGACATCCAGAAAAGTATGAGAAGATTGAAGTAAAATCGAACTCTGGACAAGTTTATATCGAATTTTTGGTTTGGTCACACAGTTCATCCAGCGCAACATCTATATGTATATACGAAAGCACATTTGAAATCGCAACAGGGGAAGACAGCTAAGATATGAAAATATTATTAGCCGAAGATGACAGAGATACTGCTACATTATATAAGAAAGCATTAGAAGAGCAAGGCCATCAAGTTATTATTACAAATAATGGCAAAGGCTGTCTTGATGTTTATCATAAGGAATTACAAGATATAACTCTAAATACAGATCCATCAAAGCACATTCAGCCATTTGATGCTGTAATCTTAGATTATAAAATGCCAAAAATCAACGGTATGCAAGTTGCAAAAGAAATACTTGCAATAAATCCGCATCAGAGAATAATATTTGCTTCTGCTTATGTAAAAGAAACTTTGATAGAT
>DATFDI010000092.1:0-44860 GCA_035252175.1 Nitrososphaeraceae archaeon | reverse complement strand
CTCCTTTTGAGATTCTAGAAAATTATCAGCTATTTCTCTTGCTGTTTGAATGGTTTGTTCCTGATATTCATTAGCAGCTTGAGTATAACGTGGAATATCTTTTCTTGCTTCATCTGTTGCTCTTCTGATGTTGTTTCTGGTTTCATCTAATGCTCTATTCACAGAATGCTGCTGGTCTCGTTGTACTTGTGATGTATTAGTTGATACGGAACTCGTGGCTGCAGTGTTTATTTCCTCTTTTTCTCTTCTTTGGTCTTTTGTCGACATGTACAACCTTAACGATCAACGGCTATATAAATCATGGTATTTTATGGTATTAAATACCTTCAAAGACCATAAACATGTTGAATAATAGTCAAATTAAAGTATCAAATATGGATATATCATAAATCATTACCGAGATACGTCGTGTTTATATAATATTCGCTAAATGTCTGCTTAACGAAACGCTATAGGGTTGAGATCAGCAAACTATTATGATATCATAATTTAACATAAGCATAAACGAGTATAAGACGAGACACACATAACTACTAATTATCATGCTCAACCAATCAATTATGATATGTCCTAAAAGGTAGGCGATCACTAAGTGTGACATTTCACGCCCATCTTTTTTAGATAAACCTAAACTAAATAAAGACAGCATATATAGAAAAAGGTGAAGAGCAGGCCGTTTAAATATGACAATAGTTCTTTGGCGCGAGGTATGGCTGAAACCATTATCTGATTTCGATATAGGATCAGAGATTTGCAAACTGTGTGAAAAGAAATTCAATGACAATGACTTCGTCACGTGCTGTGAATTCTGTGAAATAGGAATAATGCACAGCATATGCGCAGATAATCACATTTTAAGCAATCATCGAAGTGAACTTATGAAAAAAATAAGATCTCAACGCGAGAGGCGTTTGCACGACTTCCAGTAGATTGTATCAAACTTAATTATATCCTAGCTCTTCGGGATGATATTACAACTTGCGAACTTAATCGTATTATTGACTTTTTTCATACGTAATTTTTGCCGATGAAATCCAAGGATGTTTTGCAATTTATATTCCCATTTATTTTTAATTTATACACTGCAACTTGTCGGTATCCCATCATAATTCATGGAAGATGTTTCGAGGGAGTCCTAGACGAACAGGCGTATCAGGATCCAGGCTTTCCAGTAGGCTATCGCTTCTATGGCTAACTGAAATAGGGCCTTCTGTATCATCTCCACTGTTTGAAGACGGAACAATATACATTTCGACTATAACGGGAAGAATTTTTGCAATAAACTTAGTTCAAAAGCGGATAAAGTGGCAAAGGGATATTCGCAGTCCTATAGTGTCATCTCCACTGGTTTATAACAAAATGCTGGTAGTGGCTACATATCACTCTTGGGACAAAGATACGACGTCTAGAGGGAAAAATTTTGTGTTTGGAATCAATGTAGATGATGGGAAACCACTTTGGTATTGTGAAACATCAGGCAATATTTTCTCTTCCCCATGTATTATAGATAACACATCGATAGTTGTTGGCTCTACAAAAAGTAGTATCTATGCTATTGATGTATGCAACGGTATTGTCAGGTGGGTATTTGACACAGAGGGTGAGGTCTGGTCTTCTCCATCATATAACGGAAGGGAAATTTTTATCGGTTGTGATGACGGATTCGTTTATTGTTTAGACAAGGACGGAAGGTTGTGCTGGAAAACAAATTTAGGTGGCAAGGTTAGGTCGTCAACGCCTTGTTTGTCAAACTATGAGGGCCAAAATTCATCCTTATTCGTAGGTACTTATGACGGCGGAATGTTTTGCCTAAGTCAATCAACTGGTATGATAAAATGGAATAAATCTATTTTAAAACCTGTTATGGCCTCTCCTGCTACACTAAGAAATCAGGTATTTTTTGCTGCTTCCGATAACAGGGTATACTGCTTTAAAGTCGATGATGGCACTAAGATATGGTCATTTGAAACTGGTGATAGGATATGGTCGTCGCCATGTCTCACTGAGCATGGCGACACAATTTTTTTTGGTTCCTTAGACTCGCATGTTTACGGATTAGACATCCACTCGGGCAGACAAACCTGGAAATTCCCTACAATGAGTATGATTGACTCTTCGCCTGCTATAGCAAGTGGCATGATGTTTATAGGATCTCGCGACGGTATGCTTTACGCTTTTGGTTCGCCAAATATACCTTCGTACATTTCATGATCTATGCTTGGAAATTATGAAGTATTTTAATTCAGGGTTGCCACATGTTTTGCTCACAGTAAGAGTAATATTCTGCTCGTCTAATCTATACCCCTCTAATGCAAATTGTACACCGATTGTAAACGTGCTACCAGCGAGAACCTTGATCCTATAACTTATGATTAGAATTATGGTAACGACTAGCACTATAACTAGTAATAAGGTCCCGAATGAATAATGGCAAGGTCTTTATGTTATTAATCACAATAAATTTCAATATTGGCAAGACAAATAACTAGAATAGCAGGAAAAACAATTTCTACAGCCCATAGAGATATTGACAAAGATCATATCTTCGAAAGCAAAACCAGAGTAAAGCCTTTATCTAAAGTCATACAAAGGAATAAGAAGCTAAATGCTCCTATCCTAATTGCTGGTTTCCCTGGACCTGGCTTAGTGGGATCAATAAGCACAAGCTATATCATAGACAAGTTAGATATGTATCAAATAGCATGTGTTGAGTCAGAACATATAGCACCGGGTGTCATTTATGTTGGAGGAAAACTGAGGCATCCATTTCGTTTGTATTCAAATAAAGAAGGAAACGTTTGTGTATTGGTATGCGAAGCGCCTATCATGATTCAAGGGATGTATTCTGTTCTAAACACAGTCATGAAATGGGGCTTAGATAATAGAGTAAAGGAAGTTATGGTGCTGGACGGTATTGCAGTAGAAGGTTTGCCCGATTCAAAAAGAACTCCTATGATATTGTCAAGTGATGGCAAATCTGCAGATGCTGCCAATCTTCTTCATGATGACAGCAGCATTAATATTGCAAATAAAAACGAACAAGAAGCAGCAAGTAGCGGACCATTTTATGCTAACACTGCTTTTATAGGAGGCATTGCTGGAGGATTGTTATCTGCATGTTTATCGAATGGTATTGCATGTAAGGCTCTGCTTGTACTTGCAAGCAGCGGAATACCAGATCCAGAAGGCGCTGCAATTCTATTAGAATCAGTTGCTAAGACAGCAAACGACCAGACTTTGAAAATAGATACCCAACAGCTTAGAGAACAAGGAGCCAATGTGAAACGTAGAATGGAAGAAATAATGCGATCAATACGTGAGCAGCAATATCAGCAACAGGAGCAACAACAACAGCAAGCACATGGCGAAACACACGTTAGGCAAGGTATAATGTACGGCTGATCAGATGAATTATTAATTTGAGTAATACAAGTACGACCACAAGAATAGTGACAAAGAAAGAGGATCGTCCTATCAGCAATAAAGTTCTAACAACATCCTCAACACTTCAGATGCTAACTATGTACTATCGGTCTTTATTGCTGTTTTGGCAAGCTCGACATGAAATGAAAAGAATATCTTAATCTTCTAGAGAGTCGGCAAACATCTTAATCTAACGGATCTCGGCACTCAAGAATGAATTGACAGACATCACTGGCTGCAAATTCTCTAACTGTGTGTTATAATATCTTGATGTTAGAGTTTTAATATATTTGGTGCTAAAAGGTATGATATCAATTGCTTTGGCAACCTGCGTAGGAAATGGAAAGCCTTTTACTATATATTGCCTACCCGACAAACGATTTTATGCAGTAAAGGCACTGAGAACGAGTTTTGTTAGGCATGCAAATATACATAACTAAATCTGCCCTCATCATAGTAGTAATATATGGAAGAATTAATCTTTAGGCAATATTATTAAAAGACTCATGTGTGGAAACCCATGCGCGTAAGAGTATATTTCTGTAGTGAACCCATTGACGCCAAACTTAGTATTTTAAGATATAACAAAATAAGCAGACAGGCCATATACACTATTTATCAACTAGTGTGGGAATCTGAGTTTAAGAATATATTAAATGTAGGGAGGATATGGCTAAAATTTAGAAACGAAGAAAATCCATTTGGCATCCCGTTGAAACATAAAAGAAGCCATCAGAGAATTAATGTAGGAGACATTATTCAAATAGATAATGAATTCTACATGGTAGATCAAGTCGGCGGTAGGCGTATAGATATAGCTGATTAATACACGGACTACAATACTCTCTGTTCAGCATCCGTCCGTAATTAGTCCCAAACCTTCTTACATGCGGCGAAAGACGGATACTAGTTGCTAGCAACATTAGAAAATTACAAGCTCAAAATTTCTTTTGCTGCATTCATTCTCTCCAATATCTCTTTTAAAAATATATCAGCGAATTGTTCAAAAGAATAAGTACCATGATTTTCCTTGTATCGTTGCTTCCTTTTTTTATATTCGTCTTCAAGCCAATGAAAGTCTGATTCCTTTAGTTTAACGATGTAATTTTGTGCAGCAGATTTAGATTGAAACATATTTAACATGAACACGCATGCGAACTGGGCGAAACTACTTGTTTTGTACTTCTCTTTGTAATCTTCTCCAAACCGCTTATGATTATCTTCTAACCATGCCTTGACATCCGATCTTATCGTCAATGAAGTGTATTGCCCCGAAAAGTCTGACTTTATGTTATGCGTTGCAACCTCATAATACCCGCGCTTTACCTCATTCATCATGATAATGAGTGTGCTAGGAAGAAACATCCCAGGATAGTATTCATCTGTAATCTTATGCAGCCTAGAAATAACTGCAGGCTTTAAACCTATAGTAGAATATCCTCTACTTGGCATAGGACTTGTGATAAGTATTCTTATTTAGGTTTTGGCTGCGTATAAAAGATATAAGTTATGAAGGCATTAAATTTCCATTTAATTGTGCCATTCTCGCATAGAACAAACACAATCAGTGTATATATCTATATAGTTTAATTCTTCCTTCTTGCCCATTATTCAAAGGAACACGAGCAGTAGGCTCATTGCACGGACAACCTTGACCATACTTACAGCTGTCGATATTTATCAATGGCAGTTGACGTATTTTACTTTCGGCTAACTAGTTCTTCGCATGGCTATCCAAGGTAAAAGATCATCTGACTAACAACACGGGACAAGAAGCATGCACAGCGACGGTATTAGCCACATTCCCCATGAGGAATTTTCCAATACCTGTCATACCTTTTGTGCCAATCACAATGACATCCATTTCATTATTCTCAGCATAATGAATTATTTCGTTCGGAATTGAATGTGCATTTAATAAAACTTCGGTCTTTACCTTGACTCCCTCCTTTTCTCCTAACATCCTTACTTCTCCAAGCAAATCATCGGCTTGCTTTTTTAATCTCCTTTCGTATGCCTCCTGGTACTCCTCCATTTTTCCTCCTCTGTAATATCCAAGCACGTCTACGGTGGCCCTCAGAGTAAATTTGTCGATTACATGTACAGCGGTCACTTCTGCTACCAGGCCCTTGGCTAACGTTATGGCAAAGTTCATGGCTTTTGTTTTGTATCCGGACTTGTCAATAGCAAGAAGGATCTTTTTTACGTCCATATAGTGGCTGGGGGCTTGTGCAGATACATCACCAATCGAAGATTGATTGGCTGATACGCCTTTTTCGCTCGATGCTGTTTCCATTGATCTCATCTTCTGTTTACTTGTTGTCTCACGTCAATTGGCTTTACCCATTCCGATACATCAGCACCACTCACTACGTCTTCATCATTTGGAATCAAATATACAACATCGTGTCTTGGAGGAGTTCTTTTCTGAGTCGCAAGGCTTACACCTACAAATACACAGAGTGATACTATAGGGGGAATAAATGTATCCAGACCGGCGTAGGCAAAGTTTGGACTACCAGGAGGTGCAATAGATATCATGAAATACAATATCATTCTTAATCCAGATCCTACCACAATCGAAGAAATTGCCCCCGCAGCAGTCGATTTCTTCCAGTATGTGCCTAGTATCAGAGGTACCAAGCATCCAGCAAACACAATGTCAAATGCAAGAATTAAATAGATTCCCGGTCTAGGGATTAGTGCTCCAAGCGCAAAGGCCGTAAAAAACATCGGTATTACCAATATTCTAGTTGCGACCAATAATTGCCTATCGCTTAGAGAACCTCCCGGTCTAAACCTTCTTAGAATGTTACGCTGTAAAATGTTTCTGGACAACACGCTAGCTATTGCGAGTGTCCCTCCGTTTGCTGTAGACATTCCACAGCTGACTGTGCTGACAAGCATCAAGACTCCTATTATCCATGGCATATGCTTTATAGCCATAACAGGAAACAGAGTAAAAGCGTCGGCTATCTTTGGTTCTATCGTATGCCCAATTATGCCAATCATGGTAGTCGGAATCAGGATTATTAGCGTTAGCCCTGCGCCCATATAACAGCTTTTTTGGGCAGTGCGTCCTCCATCAGCGGCAAACACCCTCTCCATGAAGTCCAAAGCAACAATATCCCCGAGCCCAAGTGAGAGAATAGAAGCCCAGTTGATTAATGCACCATTCTTGACATCGAATAAACCAGACATATCCATGAAATTACCTGGGACGTTTGCCACTATTGTCTCGAGACCGCCAGGGATTGGCGACCAAGGACCTATAAAATATAGGAAGCCGAGCCAGAAACCTATCAGTGCTAAGTATATATGAAATATATCTGTGTATGCGCAGGAAAATAACCCACCGAAATACGTATACAATAACACTACAGCTGTAGATATTAGCATAGCGTAAATTAATGGTATACCCAATACTACAGAAAGAATGTAACCACTTGCACCAAGATTTCCAGCTACAAGAATTATAAAACTTATAGACATTAGTGTGCCAGACATTATTTCGGTAGTATTGCCATACCTCCTGAAGTAAAAGTCTGCGAGTGTAATCATATTCATTCGATTAAATATTCTTCCGAAAAATAATCCTGTGAGAACTAGACATATAGATAGCCCAAGTGGAATCGCTGCGCCAGCCCAAAATCCCGCTCCAAAAGTCAGAGACACATTACCGAGGGAGGCATTGCCGTCGACCGATTCAGAAACAAGCATAGTCCCTATAAAGAACAAAGGTAAACTCTTTCCTGCGACGATAAACCTTTTGCTGCTTTTCTTGACAAGTTTAACAGCGCCTACACCCACGACTGCAGTAGCAGCAACAAATGCCAGGACTGCTATTGCATAACTAATATCTACGCCCGCCACTTCAAAATGTATGATTACTCATATATATAAGAATGATGCTGGTATTTGCAGTAGTGACACATATCGCACCACCAACATTCCCAGGAAAATGCCAATACAACAATAATATTACCTATTGATGCCGATGGTATCTATATCATGGGTTTCTATATTCGATGATCTCTTGCCATGTGCATTTTAAACGATGACTCACTATTAAATTCCTCATCACATGTCTTGCATAGGTAAGTTGTTAGTTTGTTATGTATTTTCTCCGCATGTTCTAGGAGCTCGTCTCTATCTCCGAAAGAAGCGCCGCAGCTTCCACAGCCATATTTTTTTTTACCGAAAAGCAATGCTCTAAGATCATATCTACGTATTTTTCATATATTTTTTGTGGTAAGAATTTTTGGTTCTATACTTTGTGGTAAGAAGATCGGATCTGGTTCATTTCAGCTTCCTCAGCTTTGTATAAAGGAGCGGATCCAATTTTCTTGCTTTATCGAAGCATTCTTGCGATTTATTGATTTCGCCGATCATTGATAACGCCCTCCCCTTATTATACCACGCTTTAGAATAGTCGTCTTTGAATTCTATTGCCGTATCAAAGCATTGTACTGCTTCCTGCAATCGTCCCAACCTAAGTAGAGTTAATCCCTTGTTATGCCAAGTGATAGCATTCTTAGAATCAGTTATTAGTGACTTGGAAAACGACTGTAAAGCCTCCTCCAACTTACCTTGTTTGTCCAAAATTAATGCTCTGTCTCCCCAGGCAAAGGAGTTTCGCGGATCGACGGCCAATGCCTTATCGAAATATTGAATTGCCTCTTCAAGCCTGTTTGCATTTGCCATATCCTCACCATGCTTCACATATTCCTCAGCGGCCTCTTTCCTACTAACTTTTTTGTACGCAATAGTTTCCTGTTCAGGTTTGCTTCTTTTCTTAAACAGCCAACCTAATACCATAAAATTAGATATCTTAGATAAGTGACGGTATTAAATGCTGTGCTCAATTAAGGATATTCGTCTGTTTATTCTTAACCTTCTTCCGGTTTTATTTGCTCATCTTTCTTATCGCTTTTTAAACCTATCGTACCAATATACAGTAGAACGCCGCTGGCAACAAGTATTGCAGTAAACATTGCGATAACACCTGAAATATCCATGTCACTTAACTCTTGCTGCAATATTTAAGTTTTAATCAAAATATTGCTATTGATTTTTTCATTCCAAGTGTAATTTGTACAACCGAGATTTAGAATAGAATTAATCATGCTATCATTTTTAGATTCACTGTAACAAGCCGTGTTTAGCATCGCGTAGAAATCCATAAATAAGTATACCTGAATTTTGCTTGTAAAGCGTAAATTACCATAAAACGCTTTTTTGAGCAGATCCACGAGGAAAAATTTTTTGTTGAAAAAAGGTAAATTACCTAGCAATATTTAAGAAATACATGTTGCTCATAATTATGTTAGATATATACTATGGGAATGGAATTTTATGGTGATTCTTATAAAAGCAACGACGAACCCATTTTTGTAGGAATACCGACGTTTCTTAAATTACCATGGCTAAGAACCGTTGAAGAATTAAAGAGAGTTAAACCAGATGTGGCCGTGATTGGCGAGCCATTTGACTTCGGTACTACCATTCGTCCTGGAGCAAGATATGGGCCAAGAGCAATAAGAGCAGCATCTACCGTGCCCTCTCCACCCTATGAGCATTTTAATATTGAAACCGGAGTAGATCCCTTCGGAGTTTTTCGAACAGTTGATTATGGAGATGTAGTCGTCTCCCCCGGTGATGTTATAGAATCACATACCAGAATGACTAATAAAGTAAAAGAAGTGCTGGATGTTGATGGCATTCCCGTCATGCTTGGCGGCGATCATTCTATCACATTTGCGAACGTTCGGGCGTTTGCCAAGAAATATAAGAATATTGGGATGATACATATTGACACTCATGCAGATTGTGCTCCGCAAGGATTGTGCGGTTTCAAGTATGATCACGGGGCACACATTCGAAGGATCATGGAGCTCGGTTGTCTTAAGGGTAAAAATTATACGCTTATTGGCCCCCGTGGATATTGGCCAGGTCCAGATTTGTACAAATGGATGGCAGATCAGGACTTCCAGTGGTTTACCATGCTTGACGTAGAAGAACTAGGTATTGACCAGATTGCAAAGGAAGCTGCCGACAGAGCGAACGACAACGTAGATGCAGTCTATATAAGTTGGGATATAGACACATTTGATCCTGCGTATGCCCCTGGTACGGGTGAGCCTGAGCCAAATGGTTTAACTTCTAGAGAAGGAATGAAATTAATGCGATTGCTGTCTACATCATTCGATCCTGACAGATTTGCTTTTGATCTTGTGGAGGTAGCACCAAACTACGACGTTAGCGACCAAAATTCTTACAACGGCGGAATCACTTCGGGGTTGGCTAACAGACTTATCGTAGAGTTATTGGCCGGACTATCATTGACAAAGAAGGGACAGATGGAGGGCAAGCCTGTAAGACCCAAATTTTACAGGGGAACAGGACATACCTATGACTTTGGTAAAGGTCCAAAAGCCAAACCACCTAAAAGACAAAAATGATTTATGCTAAGGCGATGATAAAAGGAGAGGACGACATACTTCCTTATATAAGGGTTTTTGAATACGCCGAAAAATCAGATGAATCAATATTTTTTGAAGCGTCACGAATGATTAGGCGAAGACTTTTTAAAAATCTTAGAATTAACATTCATGAGTGTTTGATTATTTACCTAGCGTACATAATTGAGAACTTGCGTGCCAAGAAAGCAATAGACACTATTGAAGAAAATGCTAGAAATGTTCTATCAGTAGATCAGGTTATGATAGGAGTACCAGAGTCTCTAAAAAAAATCATTTTTGAAATAAAAATCGGTGATGACAATCAAACCGTGCGAAACGACGTGGTAAATATTGATTGTCCTTTCCCTACCTGCAAGTATATACTATCACCTGAATGTTGATAGGTAGAAAACAAGACAAGCAATAGTAGAAGTAGGAACCTTCAGTTTTGGTCAACCGTAGATGTACTATCAGGAAAACGTTTACAATCTAAAACGTTCAGATTCTTCTTCTACATTTGGAGAAAGTGAGTATTACACAGTTAGGATAATGCATGCATACAACTTTAGCTGAAGATTCTTATAGCTCATGATGCGTTGTTATCACTTCGGTGCTCTGCTGCCTCAACTAATAATAGTGATGCATGGGACGTTGTTTTTTTCCTAACTTGTCAAAATAATGATCATGTTTCTTGTCACCGCCAGCATGGGAATGCTTCGTGCCATCATCGTGAGTGTGAGTTTGCATAGTGGGCTTTGCCATCAAAACATCATCTACACGAACCAAAAGATTAGTGACCTCTACAGCTGTCTTCAGGACTTGTTTCTTAACGAGAGATGTTTCAATAATTTTTTTAGATAGCATTTCCTCTATTTTGCGGTCGAATGGATTGACCCCATACCAATTCAATTCCTCATTTTTAGAGTGGACATTTTCGGCGTATTTTACTCTAAGTTGAGTAAGCGTATCTATTTCGTTCATACCTGCATTCCTTGCAATAGTCAAAGGAATTTCTTCAAGAGCTTCAGCAAATTTCTGAATCACAATTTGCTTTCTATTGCCAATTGATTTTGTATTGTTTCTTATCCTAGATGCAATAATCGCCTCTACCGACCCTCCACCTGCAACAACAGTTGGAGTTGAAATAAAATCACCTAGAACCGAAATCGCATCCAATACAGATCGGTGATATTCGTCTAAAAGTCTTTTTGAATTGGCTCTAAGTAAAAGTGTTACAGACTTGGGATTCTTACACTCTTCTATAAATACCATCTTGTCTTCTCCTACAATTTTTTCCGACACAATACCAGCAAATCCGAGATCGCTTCTAGTTATATTGTTCAAGTCGTTGATTGTATTGGCTCCGGTAGACTTTTCAATCCATTGCATATCATTCTCTTTTACCCTCCGGACCGAAATCATTCCCGCATTTGCTAGACGAGATTGGGCAAAATCACCAATCCCTCGTTGTGAAATTACAACGTTGGCTCCAGAATTTATTATATTCTGAACCTTTAATCTAACAGGCAACGATTCATTAAAAAAGTATGAACTCAGATGATGAGGTGAACCAATTTGGATCTCTGCTTCAGCTTTTGTCCCTTTACGATCGAGGTCCTCATTTATAAGTAATATTTTGGCGTCATTGATAACCCTTACCATTGCAGAATTGTCTATGGTCTTATCAAGAACGACACCTTCAATAAGGCGCATATCTGAAGTGTTACCAATTTTTTCTTCGATTTTTATATCATTAATTTCCATTCTGCCATTTGAAAAGTCTGCAACAAGGCACGCAGCATCAACAATAGGTTTAGTAACCACACTTTTTTTGTCTACAATATAAGATATTGCTTTTGATTCCAAACAGGTATTTACAAGTGCTTCCATGACTATTCTGTCGCTATTTTTTATCGCCTTAGAGATTTCGTCTAGGATTGCTAATGACGTTTGCAGCCCTTCAAGATATCCATCAGCAATTATATTAGGAGCAATATTCAGGTCTAGCAACTCCTCAGCTTTTTCGATAAGAGCGCCTGCCAAGATTACGACTGATGTAGTACCATCACCAACTTCATTATCCACAGCATTTGATGCCTCTATTATTACTTTGGCGGCAGGATGTTCAACGTCTATTTTACGCAAAAGAGTTGCCCCATCCTTTGTTAGGGTAACTTCTCCCAAAATGTCGATAAGTATTTTTTCTAAACCACGTGGACCAAAAGAATTTTTGATAAGATCTGCGATTAATCGAGCTGCGAGAAAATTGTATCTACGAGCTTGCTCGCCTTCTGTTCTTGTTGCTCCGTCAGGTAGTATTTGCTTCGCAAACGCCATAGTTTGTTGGTATTATTACTCTGAACTAATATTTCAATCGGCCATTGAGAATAATAATAAATACTTTTATAGCTAAGCACACAATAAGACCCAACGTATTATGTCAACATCAAAAATGACAGACAATAACGTTGAACAATTTGCTAAGGAGGCCATAAACGTGCTATACGGAAAGAATGGGAAGGAAGTAAAGGATTTCAAAATAAGAGAAATGCTTCCATATTCTACAGGACAAATTGTTGCCCAAGGCGGTTTGCCTAACGAAGACAAGAGGGACGCTTGGGATGTTCAGGTCACATTTCTACAAAATAACGTCCAATATACTGTAGACTTGTTAGTTCATGACAGAGATGGACAAATTGTCAATGCTAGACTTATTGACAAAATGAATCCAATTTAATTTTTTTAAAAAGCTGACTTTTGTCATTCGTTTGCTTATATTTTATTAGCAAAGGATAAACAAGCCAATAAAATAAGAGACTACCTGTTTGCAGTTAAGGATACCTTTCTTCCAAAATTGTTAGCATACTATACTGTTAGCATACAGGGCAGTTTGCTTTAAACAATGATATATCGAAAAGTTAGGCGAAACTGCTAGGAAGGTAGCGCAATGCGACATTAATTGGTACATGAATTGTCATTTTATCTGAGATCTTATGATAAATGCCATAAATTGAGCTAAGGTTAATTTGGTCATACCTTAGATGGATTAATCCTTTGGTAACGCTAACATCTCTTGCTACTACGAATGGCAGATCAACCTTTGTTGTTGTTGTGTCAATCCTTGATGGTTCTACCTTTATTTTAATATCTGACGCGGCTATATCAAATGTGTATATTTCAAAGTGTTTATTTTAAAAGTAGACGGTCTATAGTGAGTAACGACGTCCTCTTTCATGGTATTGTTAGGAAAGATGTGTTTTCGGCTCAGATCCACACTATATTCAAATCGTTTGGCTATATTATCAAACGCGTTGGCAAGATTTTCGAACATACTAGCGTTATACGCAGCGATAGTTACAAGATTTTTTTCTTTATGTGTTTCTCCTATGCGGTCCACATTCTCCATTTGGACTTCACCTATAAACGATACATAATGTTTATGGTAACTAGGTTCACTAACCAAAATATACAAATGGCAAGTATCACAGGGCCAGTTGCAAAGCGCAATAACACAACCATATAGCATAATGTAGATAATAATCTTCTTTGCAGCACACCTTGAACAAATAGACTCCTGCTCATCCATGAATATGATATTTCAGGTGCCAGTCGTTTTGTGCATAATTGCCCTTAGCATTTTTCATTGATTGTAGTCTCATTGACTGCAAGTAATAATAAACAAGACTATATTTTGAATAGGCAAGGTTGATATTGAGTTAGACTTAGAATAAAGCATCAATAGATAGGAGACCACTAAAGGTGACATCAAGATGAACAAGAAATATGATTTCAAGGTGCTTACAGCATTAGTCGTATTCTTGCTATTTCTTCAAATACCCGTACAATTAGCATTATCCCAGGGCAATGTTTACCAAAAAAATGGAGTAGCTTTCAATAACAATTTTGTTACATACGAGAATCCTGGTCACGGAATAAAAATCCTATATCCAGCTGATTGGCAAAAAAGCGAACAGCTCAATTCAAACAGGTTCTGGGTCAATTTCGTGTCTCCTTTCAGTAACAAGAATGCTACTGCGTTCCCAGCAACAGTTAGCGTATCAGTTGAGCGTCTAAATCAAAATTTATCTGCCAATGCCACTAGCCAATATGTGGGAGGACTCCTTAACAGTGTGAAACGGTCTTTGCCAGACTTTCAAATTATCGAATCTAATCCTAACTCCAGTTTAGCAGGTGGTCTTGGCTATAAAATGGTCTATGCCTTCCTCAGTCAAGATCCCTCCGTCCAAGCGCACTTTCAGTCAATGAACATTTGGACGGTAAAGGACACGAAAGTTTATTCAATTTCCTATACAGAGTTAAAGCCACTCTATATAACGTACCTGCCAATTGTACAAAAGATGATTGACTCATTGGAGATTATGGCAAAATAAATTACAGCATTGGCTAGAGAATAAACTGCCAATAGTATAATGATGTTAACTAATTAATTATATACTATATGAAGAATTTAAACTCGAAGATAATGACATATTGATTCTAGAAAATGAAATAGATAATGTTTGCATTGGTCATAGCAAATTGCATTTCCATATCGCGATTGCAAAGGAGGATTGTTCATATATTGCAATAAGCAAATTATACAGGCAAGACGAACCTTTCAGATCTGTAAAAAGAGCAGAAAACAATAGCTGACAAAATATGAGCAGCCATCTCAAATAAAATGCAAATTAACTCTGAATAAACATGGCTAACGTTTTACTATGATTATAATAGATCTCTTTTACCAAACTCGGTGATTCTCCTTTGACGTGTAATACTCTTATAGATCACACTGTGCCCTCTCCATTCCGTTCCAGACACGGATGAGCCACTACATGCAAAATCCAACGCCTTTTCGAAACTATCGAATTCGCTTCTTTGTCGCTTGAATGCTTCTCTAACTCCTTCTCTTATCTGCCATACTCCAACTGGCATAATATATTCTGGATGGATTTCTCTTAAAACTAATGCTGCCGCTTTTCTTCGTCTATTAAACAGATGCTCTGCAACGCCTAGTCTGGCCGCAAAATAAGCCCCTGCTATAGCAGGATTATGGTTTAAGCCTTTAGCATCTTCGAAGTCCGCCTCTGTTCCAAGATTTCCATTGCTATCGAACCAGGCTTCATGCATTTCAAAGTTCCATACACCATGGGGAATTAATATGATAAAGTAATAGTTGCCTATATGAGAGTATCTGTAAACCTCAAACAGATTGATTACCGAATATGACTCTATTCGAGTTACGAGATCGGAGGAAATAGTGTCATCTGTAGCTGAAACACTCCATCTCGTAGGTACTAGCCTTCTATTTTTTTGTACCCCCAACATTCCCATACTGAGAATTCGCTGTATTCGGCTCACTTCAATCCCTTGCTGATACAGGCCAGCTATCGCTTCAGCTGCCGGCAAATCCTTATCATAATAAGCATTTTCTATACTATGTTCTGCCGAGACCGAAGATGAGGTTTTGAAACTCCTCAGAGGCGCAACTAATCCAAACGGAGCACTTTCTGATTCACCCACAAATTTTTTTCCTTGCTCAAAGTCGGGGGCTGGAGGTTTCGCGAATATTGCTTCCACGTTCGCTGATTTTTTAGACATAGATAGCTCCTGCAAAGATTCAATAAACTTTCCTGAGGGCTTATGAACATCTATACCTGGCGCTACTCCCCTTATCAGAGACATACGATAGTTAGCAATGTCTCCCAAAGATTTTCCTATCCATAGTTCAGGTGTGTCGAGTATCTCGGCCTTACCATGTAGCGCTGATAACATCGGCCCTATCTTTACTTTCGGATAACCGAATCTCCCGACAAAAACAGAAGGTGGCGTATCACCGACAAGGGAATTTTGCGATAATTTTGAAGAGTTTGACTTGAGAAATTGAATCCAGTTTTGTTCTATGTTGTTCTTAATTTCCTGTGCACTTGCCAAACGCTACTATTCAAATTCACTTATGGATATAAGGAATTTTCTGAATTAACACACCTAGTGAAATTGATAAATAAGTCATATACAAAATGATCGATTAAGAATATAGCCTAATGGAGAAGCAATACCATAACAAACGCATTCCGAGAATATACGTGGTAGTCAAAAAACAAAGAGTACTGATTTTGTTAAATCTCATCTTAACGATGGCGCTAAGTCATTTCCTTTTATTTGGTGATGCGCAATCGTTGTCTTCGGGATCGCATCTATCTGTTTATGTGACAGAACCCACTGGGACTACCCAGGCATGCAGACTATCTGAAAGAGAAAATCTTGGGTGCAGGGCTACAACTAGTCCTGCCTGGGTGCCTTTCTTTAGGACTCAATCATTAGGGGACGAACAAAAATTAACCTGTATTCAACACGTTCATTTACGGTGCGGAGCGTATTCCCATGATGTGTCGTCGATTGGTGGCAAAAAAGTTTACTTGTCTGTGTCTCAGCTAGGTAATACTGTAAGCCAGGAATCTCAATTAGACACAGCGGCTCCAGTGTCACTAACCGAAATATCTTACTCTCAACATTTCATCCTGTATACTAATCCTGATAAGGATTTTAAGATTTGGTATCCTTCTGATTGGTCAATAAACGAAGAAAACATAACTCATAGTGGTGCAATAATTGAGTCCCCAGATAATACAGCAAGAATCATAGTTGCTGCCAGAAACGTTAGCCCGATCGAATCAAACATGACTACTTCAGAATTGGCCAAAAGCGTGCTTTCTTCATCGCGGAATGATAGTAGATCCAGGTTCCTTGAACTTGATTCAAACAATTTTTATCTCTCTGGACAGCCAGCGGTCAAAATTGTTCAAATTCGAAACAATGAAACTAGATTAGAAGATAGCGCAGATACACAATACAAATCAATGAGTTTAGTTACAATAGTGGAGGGCAAAGCTTATTTCGTGTCATACATTGCACAACCGGAAACATATGCTAAAAATTTGGAAATAGCCCAAACTATAATCGATTCATTTGAGATCACCAACAAATAATGAGGGCATACACTATATGTCTACACAATTAGTGGCAAATCCATGATAATGAATAAGAGGTTTCGGGGATTTGATATAATTATAATTGTCTTGTCCGGGGTAGCATTGGCATATATTGCTTATCCGCTCGTAACATTGTCGGTATTTGTGGAGCCCGCAGCGCTGCCTCATACCATATTGCGACCACAGCTTGCTAATGCTCTTATCCTCAGCATATTTTGTGCTACATCTTCTACGTTAATACTATGTATATTTGGGGTACCTTTGTCATACTTCTTGGCGCGGGTCAAAAATTTCCCCGGAAAATTTGTCTTGAGAATAATCGTTATCCTCCCATTGATCCTACCTCCACTTGCAAGTGGGGCTTTACTCCTAGGGGTCTATGGACCATATTCACCCATAGTCAAGGCATTCCCCACGATTGAATTCACGCAGTCTGTGCTTGGGATTATAATAGCACAGACTTATGTCGCATCTCCATTCATGATCCTTGCAGGTCAGGTTGCATTTGAGTCGGTAGATCAATCTTATGAAAATATAGCTAGGATATTAGGCAAAACTAGGATCGAGACGTTCTTCAAAGTTTCACTTCCTATGGCTAAGAATGGCATCGTTATAGGATTAATATTGTCATGGGTCAGGGCGATAGGCGAGCTTGGAGCCACAATGATGATGGCATATAATCCTCATACCATATCCATTCAGATCTTTGAAGACAATGCGATTGGTGGGCTAAGAAATGCAGGTCCTGATATAATATTAGCTATTGCTTTATCGTTTGTAGTCGTATTTATTTTTTATATTGCGAGAACAAACCATAGACAAGATGTATTGAAACTTTGGTGAGTCATCGGATTGGTTGAACTAGAACTTGTCAATCTGACCAAAGAATTTGTTGGAGGATTTAGGCTCGGACCTCTGAATTTGAAAGTAAGTGATAACAAAATATTAGTTATTGTTGGCCCCACAGGTAGTGGCAAAACTACGATCCTGAACCTCATCTCAGGATTGTTGGAGCCCGATTCTGGTTCTATACTGGTTGATGGAATAGATATAACCAATGTGCCCGTAGAATCTAGAAGTATAGGCTATACTTTCCAAAACCCTAGTCTATTCCCTCACATGAACGTATACGAAAACATAATTTTCGGAATTAAAGGGAAATGGAGATATGGGAATAGTAACTACGTTGAGACAAATAAGCTACTAGTGGATCTTGGAATCTCGCAACTAGTCAATAGACGAGTCGATGGACTGAGTGGAGGTGAGGCGCAAAAGGTTTCATTGGCTAGAATGCTGATCACAAAACCTAAAATTATGTTGATGGATGAACCTCTTGCCCATTTAGATCCAACTACCAAAAGAAAGCTACGCATTGAGCTGAGATATATTCTCAAAAGGCAATCCACGCCAACTATTTGTGTAACCCACTTTGAAGATGATGTCTATGCGCTTGCTGACTCAGTTTGTGTTTTACAGAACGGCATCATCGAACATTCGTCTGAACTCGGATCTTTCCTGATGAGGCGACAATATGAGCATTCAATCCCAAGCTCATTGTCGGACGTTCTAACCGGCATACAAGGTAACAACTACATAGAAGGAAAAGTCATGAAGTCGATAGGTGGACTGACGACTTTCAAATCGGGATCGACTCTACTAGAAACGCTAGGCCATTACAGTGTTGGCACTAAGGTTGGGATGCTAATTAGACCAGAAGATATAATCCTCTCAAAGGAGATGATCAAAACAAGCGCGCGGAACGTAGTAAAATCAAAAGTTGCCAAGATTACTAAGCACGATGCAGGCATAGTAGACGTATTTATTGTTGGTGATACTTTTCATCTGACGTCAAGAATCACAGAAGAAGCAAGAATCGACCTAGGAATAAGTCAGGACGACGACGTTTTTGCTATATTTAAGGCGTCCTCTCCTCAAGTGGTTCGTGAAGAACAAAACCAAGAAGAATAATATAGTATGATAAAAATTCGACACAAATAAGCTAATCATTTGCCTATTAGAGTGGGTTTTAATTTAACATCCCATTATTAGAAAACACACGACGTTCACTAATTCGTAATGTCTTTAAATAATAACGTTAAAAGCAAAGTTTCTAAAAACAAAATTAAATGATAAGATGGATGAAGATAATGAATTAGAATCAACAGGCGGCTAAATTAACTTCTGCCTTAGGCCTATGTTTGCAATTTGTTCCAGTAGTCTAGCACCTAGTTTTTTGAAGAGACATTACTTTTGACTAAATATTATCTTGTTAGCAAGAATTACTAGCTGGTGCTATTTCCCAACTGTCTGAATTGATTCTCGTATATTCTTGGAAGCATATTCAAAACCTTTAACCAAACCAGCGTACAGATCTAAAATTCAATCAAGCACCCAAACCAATTGTGGCGGGATCTATTTTTTGTAGCCGACCAAATTATACTCATATTGAAGTTGGTTCTGAGTATTATATACATGCGCTTTGATTGGAAGAGGAACATGCTGATCTATCCAGATACGACTAGTTTTGGAACCAATCGTATAAGATAACAAAAATGCGTTGAATGTTCCTGCACTTGTTTGGATCTTTTCTTGAGCGGTTACTTTTACAGGAATGGTCGCTACATTTGTGCTAATCGAATTCCAATCCGCTCCCACTACAAGATATTCTGGTTGCAATGCAATATCTCTAACCTCGAGTATAGAAGATTCTATTGGTTCATAATACGGCAGAAAATCCTGCCTGACAGGATGAGAAGCAGCATTGGTTAATTGTTGTTTTGATAGGAATACAGTTCCTTCCTTGATATTACTGCTCGGAGAAGTTGACGGTTTTGTTTCATTAATAATATGGATGGTGACTTTCCAATCATTCTTGTTAAGACCGCCATTAGGTTCGTCTTGAGCAAAATTCAGAGAGACAAGTGAATTTATTAGCGAGCTATTTGAGCTTAGGCTACTCCAAGGAGATTCATGTGATCCTATCCTCGTCAACGAATAATTAAGCATAGTACCCTGGCGTACACTCCCACCTACAGCCCATAGATTAGAAGAAGTCGGAGGATTAAATAACGAAGGGCCAGGACCTGAAAAACCGCCATTCACAGCGATTATTATAACACTTACGCTTATTCCAAATGCGGCCATTATCCCAGACAATAATAGAACCATGTGTTTACGATACACAACAATACAATTCTTCTTAGCAGTTATATACGATACTAAGTCTATTTTGAAGGATGAGAAAATGAAAAAGCTCTTCTTAGTGTTAAGGTCTCATATGAATTAACTACACCTGTACAAAGAAATTAGGGATATGGCAGCAGAAACTGATGAAGCGATATTCAGTTAACTTTATTAGTTATCGGTTTTCTGAAGAATTGAATCTGAATTACCCCGTCGAAAATACATGATATGTTCATGAGGAGGTATACTAGTAGGTATGTTTGAAGCGATAAAAAACAAATTTCAGATTAAATTTAAAGATAGAATAGCTGCTGCGAATATATTGGCTGCTGTGTTAATTGACACTATCACAAAAGAGGAGCTGAGGAATAATACAGTATCGGTGCTGGGTATTCCACGTGGCGGAGCGGTGCTGGCAGATGTGATAGCAACAAAACTCGAAGCCTCGTATTTTGGTCTTGTTATACCAAGAAAATTAACAATACCAAACAACGAAGAGGCTGCTTTTGGTGCGATAATGGGTGACGGCACAATTTACATCGATTACAGAATTGTTAGAGATTTAGATATAGCAGATGATTATATAGAAAACGAAAAAAATAGACAGCTGCAGGAAATTGAGCGTCGATACACTCTATATGGGCAAAACAAAACGAATGAGAAGTTTGTAAACAAGCCGATTTGCCAGAGGGCAACTACGACGATTTTAGTAGACGACGGAGCAGCTTCAGGTGCTACGATGATAGCTGCTGCCAGATCCATTAGAAGGGCAACAGCGACGAATAGTAAATTAATTATTGCAGTACCTGTAGCTCCTAGAGATACAGTAGCTAATTTGTTAAGGAATGAAGCAGACCATGTTGAGGTTGTTATGAAACCTTCGTTTTTCGGTTCTGTAGGGCAGTACTACAAAAATTTCGAGGCTGTCAACGATGAGAAAGTAATAGATATCATGGAGAAGAATAGGTATAGGCACAGCTAAATTCAAGCTAAATTATAGCTTAGGTAATACCCTTCACATATTTTTCGACTCCTCATGACATTCTGTATACAAATAAAGCACCATTCAATGTTTCTAGCGAACCAGATTGGAAGAGGTTCGTAATGTTTCTGGTTTTTGACCCAATAGCATTCTATCGTACGAAGTCGTTACTCATTTTTGTATCTAGGAAAGATCATCTTGGGAAACAGATTAATTAGTCTCCTCTTCTAACTGGTTCTTCACTATCAAAGATCCCTGCACTTTTGTAAAGGTCGATCATACCTTTTCATAGATTATTAGATGTTATTGGCTTATTATCTCCTGCCTGTATAAACACATTGCTAACCTCAGGCGTTATAGGCCTAGGTGATAAAAGGAATGAAGGACAAAAGTGTTGTCACATTTGAAATGTTATGAAATCGTGGAGAACCCAAGAACACATAACAACAGCAATGGATACATGCAACTATTATATGGCTGAGTTAAAACAGATATATCGGTATCTCAAACTTAACGTTTGGACTTGAAATGAGAATATGACTGCACAAGAAGACGAAATCAGCTCTGCATCATCAAATTATCAACGTCAGACGATATTGAGTCTTTACAGCTCTGGAATCGACCGTGACGTCATCGCTCAACAATTAGACCTCGGAATAGAAGAAATAGATAAAGTAATAGCAGAGGAGGAACAAAAGACCAATAAAGGAAAGCAGCCGGCAGACACAAATAAGTCATACGACGTTTCTTCTATTGGCAATTCTTTTTATCTTGATGCCATTGTTAATATCGACTTAGCTATCGGAAATGCGCAAACCAGAATGTGGAAAGCACTGAAATCAGGTGGTGTTCAGTTTGATATTTCGAGGGATGAAACTGACAAAATATTGCGCGAGTTTTCTAGATCCAAAGTCACCTTTGTAATATTGCATATAGATCTTGTTGGGTCTACGCAGCTATCGATGACGTTGCCTCTTGATAGACTCATAACCATAATTCAAACGTTTATTCAGGAGATGTCAACTGTAATAGAACTGTATGGTGGATATGTCCTGAAGTATATAGGCGATGCGATTTTGGCGTTCTTCATAACGAATTCGGATGGCAGCAGGGACGAGAATTCACAGAAGCCGCAGCTGTATTTGCCCTGCGTAAACGCAATTAACTGTGCTAGATCTATGATTAAGGTTATTGAGAATGGCATTAATCCAATTCTAAATCAATATGATTATCCTGAAATGAGCATACGGGTTGGAATAGATGTTGGCGAGACAGCTCTAATTCAATATGGATGGGACATACACGTATTGGACGGAAAGCAGATGGTAAAGGAGCCGCATCATGACATTCTAGGTTACACCGTGAATGTGGCAGTAAAGATGACTAGCCTTGCTAAGCCTAATGGTTTGGTCATAGGTCAGTCCGTTTATGATATACTTGACGAAAAACAACAAGCCACTTTCGAACCTCTTCAGTTAAATTCTACATCCTGGAATTACAGGGATGAAAAAACTGGCAAAATCTATCACGTATATAGCGATAGAGAAGAATTATAGGTTCAATACTAGGGAATTGCCCTCACTCAACCTTCTGATGTCGGTAATGATTAATATAATTATTCTACGCGCCCCTAATTTCTGAAACCTAAGCTTATACAGCATGCTATTCAATCACCGTTGTTTTTTCACCTAGTTACTGTTACCATATCTTCGCATAAAGTATTACAAAACAACTTCATATGTTCTTTATTTAGTCTGTAGATGACCATTTGTTACTAATGTTATAGTGAATACAGTCCGAGAGTGCCGTACTTCGCGCTGTCTGTGATAAACAGATCACAACATGACGTCAGGTTAGAGAATAAAAATTCTCAAGTAATATCAGCAGTAGTCACCTTGTTTTTGTATTTCTCAGCATTAATACCTTGAGCTTCACTCGGACTTCTAGTATCATGCAACTTATCATAGTTTGCCTCATAGCCTGCACAACATCCGTGTGGAGCAATAACATCTGAGACTTTTCCTAGTACATCAGGGCCATGATTTTCCACAAGCATACATTTCCCACCACCTGTGTTAATCCAATAAATGCAGTTGTAACAAAAATATCCTTCATGTAGATTTGAGTCTGCGAATTTATCATATTCTATATAAGATGCTTTGAGCTTGCTGAATTTCTGAAACTTCGAGAGATTATCAATTGCTCCTACCTTTTCTTTGATCTTGTCGGTAATTTTAGACATATTTTTCTACTTCACTTCCAAACTGATTCCCTTAAGATCAACGTGTCTCGTCCTCATTGGGATCCCATAGGGTACAAACTCCATGCGGTGATATAATTCGAGATTCCTTATTATATACATCTGGTCCACTATCGTCTACTATTGCACAATGATCAGGCTTAATAAAATAGGTGCAGTTGTAACAAAAATAACCAGTATGAAGATCTGCATTCTTAAACTGTTCAATTTCTAAGTAACCAGAAGTAGTCTTTGATAATTTTGGGTACCCCCTATCGGTCGAAATATTGCTAACGTTACTCATTCCAAAATTTTTCCTCCTTTAGACATAACTGTCCACCATATATGACAATTATAGTATTAAACTGCTTTAGAAGCTTTTTCTACACAGGGGTTTAACTAGAGATTGTCAATATCTTAACAAGCATCGCGAGAGCCAAGGTGTCCTTTTTTAAACATTTTTAATCTTTCGTGAATTAGCATATAGATCTGCAGTTGCTATGTAACGACATTGCTAATATGGTCACAAGCGCTAAACGAATTTGGAACAAAATAGGACAATAGTATGCGTTTTATACGGTCAATTAATCTTGCAAACATTTACTGGGCTTCTTGCCTCACACCGAAGCTAATCTTCAGCGATATAAAATTATAATGTCTTAGCCTTGCACGTTTTATGAAGAACATATACGAACTAAACGATATTCTGTGTGGACTTGACCATAATGGTTATTTCAGAGACATTATAAATACTAGAGATATTCAGGCTGGCATCTTGAGGTTACGCAATAATGACGTTGATACACAGGAACCTCATCCAGTCGATGAAGTTTATTTTGTTATTCGAGGTAATGGCATGATCAAAATAAATGGAAAAGATTATCCTATCAAGGAGGGAACATCAATATATGTCCCGGCGTGTACAGAACACCGATTCCAAAAGAAGTCTGATGATTTGGTCGTCTTTTATGCTTTGGCTGGCCGTAACAATAATGTCTAATATTCTGCGATATAATCGTACTATGTTTAAAATAGGACCCAAAGTACATTGATAGTAGTATTATTACTGTTAGCAGAATCCACTGTGCTGAAAAATAGTATTATTGAATACAAACTATTACAATTCTTAGTACAAATATAGTCATTTGATATATACTTGACTTTCAAGTTACTTTTTCAGTGAGTACTAAAGAACACGACTATCTAAAGCAAATATGCTTGAACGCGCTGTGTTTAGATAAAAATGTGAAGTTTGTTGCAGCTGTCGATAATAAAGGAAAATTGCTCGCAGGAGAATTTAACAAATACAAATTCTTCGGAAATAATGATACTCTAAATATAAAATCAAGCTTTTTTTATTTGCATTATTTGATTCCAGCATTAAGTAACCAGCAGGTTGTGAAGTCATCCAGCAAATCAACTCATAAAAAAAATGTGTTTCTTTTTGATCTTGCTGATCTAGGAAATGCTGTATATATGGCTATTACTGCATTGACAGAAAAGAAAGATAAATACCTATGTGTATACCTTGAATTATACCAATCGTCCTCCGGAATTATAGCGCAAGAAGAAATAATTACAAAGATAACCGATATTCTTTAGTAAGTTTCAAATATTTTACCAGCGCGACGATATAGTACGAAATACAGTAAGTAGTAATTGAATTGAATAGATACTTACCTTTTAATTAGGTAGGTTAATAAATTCTTAAACTGCATCAAGGTAAAAAATTATGCCTGCTAAAACCAACACGCTTTCAAATCTAATGTGGGCTGAAAAATATAGACCCACAAGATTGAATGAGATCGTAAATCAAGCTGAAATAGTCAACGGCTTGAGCAATCTCGTAAAGAACTCTTCAGAGATCCCACACCTGTTATTTGCCGGATCTGCCGGGGTAGGAAAGACTACTACAGCTTTGTGCATTGCCAGGGAATTACTAGGTGAGGATTGGCAAAGAAATACTCTTGAATTAAATGCCTCTGACGAAAGAGGAATAAAGATGGTTCGTGAAAGGGTCAAAGAGTTTGCTGCTGTGATGAAACTTGCATCTAGCAATACAGACAATAAACCCTTCAGAATAATTATTCTTGATGAAGCCGATGAAATGACTGCCGAAGCTCAAACAGCCTTAAGAAGAATCATAGAAGATAGTTCGAAAACTACACGATTCATAATTATCTGTAATTACCTGTCGAAAATCATTCAACCTATTCAAAGCAGATGCGTTGTGTTCCACTTCATAAGATTGGCAAGACAAGATGTCATAGGTTACCTAAAAATGATATGTGAAAAGGAGGGAGTGCGGTACGACGAACTTGCACTGTCTCAAATTTACGATTCAACACTTGGCGACTTACGTCATTCTATTAATGTCCTTCAAGCTTCTGCAGGAATGGGATCCGTTTCTGTCCATAACGTAAATGCATCAATAGGGCTTTCTGGCAGAGCTAAGGTAGGAGAAATTATTAGATTGGCTCTTGCAGGAAAATTCAATGATGCTAGAATACAATTGATGGAGCTAACAGCTGTCTATGGAATGTCGGAAACTGACTTCCTCAAATATGCCAATCAGGAATCATTTGAGATGAGGTTGGATAACTTAGATGAATTTGCATCCATATTGGCTGAATACGACTATAGAATGTCGATAGGCGCACATCCTGAAATTCAATTATCGGCTCTGCTTGCACAATTAGGAAAGATAGGGACGAAAGGAAAGGCCAAAAAGGGCTCGTAATAGATACAGCTGGTCTTATCATTATTTTTATACTGTCTCAGATTAACAAAGATACGTTTATTCCAGTTCCAGCAGATATTTCATCATAGATTTAAAGCAATTCTCCGTCAGGTACAATAGTCCAAGTGGAAAACTTTTGCACTATTAGCCGCATGTCGTTTGACTTCAAGCTTACACAACCCATCTGCGATATGCTATCGCTTCACAGGAGTCATCCTTTCACCGCTTCTACTTCCTATTCCTATAACATCTATAGAAATGGCACAAGAAAGGACATATGAGTTTATAAATAAATATTCACACTATCCAGAAATTTATCATTGATAGTGAGCCTTTGTCCAATACAGCGAACCGGATTATTGAGAGTAAAACCGCCTGATTCATGATATGGAGCTCTGCGGATCAAGTCTGTCAAGGGATGGCTCACGATAGCTACCATAGAAACTAACTAGTCGTCCTATACTAGGATTAACTCTAATCTTTATCGTAATTCTGTTTTAATTGAAATATCACAGTCTAGTGATAGTCGTCTGAGTATGTGGTCTGGTCGAAAGTCATACGGATTGATATCCCCACATGTATAATATTGACTATCGCAGTAAATGCAAATACTGAACCAGATCGTTGTAGATATTGATTAAATCCGAAAGGACTTCATGAACAACCGACTGGCAAACTAAACGTAAATAATACAACATTTGAATTGGGAGCAATGTCGATCCAAATTCTACCCGCATGTACCTCAACAATGGTTTTGGCAATAAACAAACTTAATCCTAATCCCTGATAGGATTTGTACTCGAATTTTGTAAAAAGGCTTGGCAGCACTGCTAGATCAACACCAGTTACAGCGAGTTTTATGCTAGTATGAACCTTATCGTTGAATTTTTTGACATTAACGGATATTGTTCCATCATCCTTTTGCAGTTTAATAGAACTGTCCAATAAATTCTGAATAATTCCTTGTAATAATACCTTATCTGCTTCAATTGTAATGTATTCCTCCTCAGGTTGAAATAGAATTTCTATTTTTTTATTATTGGTTATGATTTCACTTCCAATAATGTGCTCTATGAAGCCACGTATTTCAGCAATCAAATTAATTTGTTTTTTATTAAGTTTCAGTGTTTTGCTCTGAATTCTGGCTATAATAAGAACTCCTTCTGTTAACATCTGCAGTCTGTTAGCATTTCTAAATATTGCCTGAATAGACTGATTTTTGCTGGTATGATAAGTGTTTGTTTTATCATTTTCCAGTTCCATTAGCAATAATTCTGAATATCCAAGTATATTGTGTATAGGAGTCCTAATTTCATGAGCTGCTTTATTAATGAAGTCGGCATTTAAATTATCATATTCTTTTGTCCTTTGATTGACTATACGTAATTGTCTATTTGAATGTGTTAGTTTCTTGGTTACTTCTGCGAATCTTTTATTTATCAATGCTAATCTTTTGTTTGCTGTAGCAAGTTCATGGTATATTTCTGCAAGCTTATTATGAGAGTCAAATAACGCCTTATTTGTTTCAGTCAACTCATGGGTCTTTAGCTCAAGTTTCTCATTTGTTGCTAAAAGTGCATCGCTAATCAATTTTAACTCCATAGCCTCCGATTCAACATCTTCATCCGGCAGGAGGCTGCTCAATACAGTAGAATCAGAAACAAGTACTATAAAAATTCTTATAGTTAATGATGATTATAATTTCTATGAATCTCTGTTAATGCCATATTGATAAAGCAAGGCGCTCAGAGAATTAGAATGTGCATTCCCATATCACAATCTCTGCCGGACATACGACATCTTAATTTATTTCAGAAGTGATTAGCGAATTTTTGTTCAACATGAAATACGTTTGTAATTTGATATCTATTCTACACAGACTGTCTCTATGATAATTCGTCTTCTCCTGCTTTTGATATTTTTTCGAAACCATAGAATCATTTTAATTATCGATAGAATGACTGAGACAAGATATTTGTTCTTGTGTACAAATCTTCTATTATTTTCTTTTTCTTCTAGATATATTCGCCATCGCTTCTTTGCAATTTTCGAAGCATTTTGATTAATATGCATTTATTACTAATGTGTATCAAGCTTGCAAATATATGCATATATCCAAGCGATTATTTGAGCGTATTATTTGGTCTTAACATACACTCACAGATCATGCATTAGCCTACAAGATATGGACTGCTTGACACAAGTTAACTTATTGTATTATTTATTGCTGTTACCGCCACTAGTGCTGTTACTGCTACTTGCTCCATTAGACATGTTTCTAAGAGAAGGAGGTGTTTGAAGCAATCTCGGATCTGTTATAATTGGCTTATAAGGTAATGCGTATTGCTCCCTTAAGGTCTTCTGTTGCTGAGCCAGTGTTTGATCAGAAAAAGACGGCCCCACATGGCCGAACCATATCCAGAGAAGAATTACAACCGCAAGTGACAAACCCATGACTAAGATCGATAATGCAACTCCATTAAGATTGTTGTACCCCTGAGGTTCATGATGCGCACACATACGTTATAACACACAGTAGAGGATAAACTGCTTTTAAAAATTTTTGCATTTTAATCTAAATTCAATCTTCTGATTCCTAGAAACACCCCAAATACTCAGGTAAAGAGCCTTTAACACTTTCACATTTAGAAATGAGAGCGGCCTATTCCCATAATAAAGAAAAGCGTTTAGACTTACTTTCGTATCATCATAGCATATAGATTAACCGGTCATTCATCAGCCTGGAATGAGGTAGACTAGAAAGCTTGCTCCAACGACTCCTCCCACAATGAGAACCGTTAATACTATCCCCTTTTTGGTGATTCTTTTTTTATTTCTGTCGAGGTTGTTGCTCGCTGTCAATTCAATTAGTATTATTATTCATTCTCGCATTATTTAATCATATTTATGTGATTAAAATTCGGATCAATTCGTCGAAGTATAATGGCAGTTATATTCAAGATTTATGTAGTTTTTAATTATCTAATACATTAAACTACGTTCTTAATGGAATTAAGAAAAATGAATGTATTTATCAAAATTGATCCAGCTATACAAGGATGTAACGTACAAAGATGATTGTAGATGGCTGGTTTTCGAGAGCCTACTATAACGTCTAAGAACTTGGATATTATCCGTTGTCGCTTTGATATTAGCCAGTCTGAATTAATATATTTTCTATTTTCGGATCACGCCTCCTTGTAAGTCATTTACGGTTGGAATAAACGACCTCTGGTAGACTGCTAGTGCTAAATGTATATCGCAGTTTAACTAGAATTTTGTACTCCGAACGACCAAAGTATGCAACTCATGGCGGCATTATCTAAGACAATCTGTGGGCATCAGCTACAGTCCAACGACGTCAAGTGTTACGCTTTCTCCAACTTTCCTATGCTGAGGAACAAATACTATCAACTGAGCCTTAGGGTTTGCTCGTACTGTATTTTATGCCATTTTTGTTGCGCACCCTGATGAGATACAAACGCATATTATTTATTTTGAAGAAAAAGACGTTATATTACGTTCATATTTCCTTGAATAAAATCATTACAACTAGAGCGTATCTAATGGTGCGATAGTAATTATGCCAATGGCTCTAGATTGCTTGTGTGTACCGATACAGCCAGACTGAAATTCAATAAACTTAATTATTTTTGGCCAATAATATGTGTATTGCAATTTGTCTGATAAAGAAATACATAACGAGCTATATGCCATAAGGCTCACTGAATACCAGGGTTCACTCATGATTAATATCTGTGATATAGAATTAGTAGGATCGAGACTACAAGAAGGGGAACTTTTAATCGATATAACAAAGGAATATTTTCAACAGGAAATAATTGAAGCAATCCAAGCTGAAGAACTGTTACGAACCTGTTCTATAGCCAACCTAGTCGGAGAAAGAATCGTGAGCCAAGCTGTGCGAATGAACCTTGCAAAAGAAAGAAGCATACGAAGAATTTCAGGTATTCCGTTCTTGATGATTTTCAAATTCCATCATAAATATTAATAACTGAGAAAGCCAAAGGACTCAATCATATACTATTGTTTGAAAAAATGGACGAAAAGGATCTAACAACTCAACAACGAAAATTAATTGATAGATTAGATAGAAGATTATACAGGCATGAGCATGAGAATAGGTTTCTTTTAAAGAGGTCCGAGGACTATAGGGTAATTGACGACGTATTTAACATCCCTACCATTACAGTTATCAATGAAATGATTAACCGTAGCGTCTTGGGTTATATCAAAAGTCCTCTTGCATCAGGAAAGGAGTCAAAAGTCTACCTGGCCTTAGACAAGAATCGCCAAAAATTTTTGGCAGTGAAAATATACCTTACCGTCAGTGCGGAGTTTAAAAAACGACTTCAATATATAGCCGGTGATCCTCGCTTCTCCTCTATCAGGAGAGGATCGCGAAACTTAATATCCATTTGGGCCAAAAAGGAATTCAAAAGTTTGCAAACCGCTTATCAAAGCGGCGTAAATGTTCCGGCTCCCCTAAAAGTACGCAAAAATGTTTTAGTGATGGAGTTTATAGGTGACGACGCTGGTGGGATCCCTTGTCCCATCCTCGTAAATTCGAATTCAATCACATCTAATGACTATAAAGAAGTTATCACACAGGTATCAAACCTTTATCAAAATGCTCAATTAGTCCACGCAGATCTATCCGAATATAATATATTCAAGTGTGCAAAAGGGAGGATTATATTGTTCGATTTTGGTTCCTCGGTAAACATTCAACAGCCTAATTCCCGACACTTCTTAACACGAGACATCGCCAATATTAATACCTTTTTCGGGAAACGTGGCGTCAAAGTATTAGCTCTGGAGTCAGCCATTAGCAAAGTAACCGGTGAGGACAACTGAGCTTCCAGCAGGTAGTCAAGGTTCCCAGAGATCGGATAGGAGCAATCATAGGAAAGAATGGTAGAGTAAAGGGACAAATTCAGGACAAATGTAACGTCTTAATTGAGATAGATAGTAAAACAGGTGATGCAACAATTTCTTCACGGCCAGAACCAATATCTACAAGTATGGAGCCCTTCAGGGCAGTAGAGGTGATCACTGCTATTTCCAAGGGATTTTCTCCAAGGCGAGCATACAGGCTAATAGAAGGAGATGAGGATACTTTTCAGGTGATAGATCTAAGAGATTATGCTGGCAAGTCTTCAAATTCCATGGAAAGGATTAAAGGTCGAATAATAGGTGAAGAAGGCAAATCCAGAAGGACCATTGAGGATCTAACTGGAGCCTATGTCTCAGTATATGGGCATAGTGTTGGGCTGATAGGAAAATCAGACCAGATCAAGATTGCCTCGGATGCAATTACTATGCTTTCAAAAGGAAAGTCACACAAAAGTGTATACACAATGCTGCAGGAGGCCAGAAGAAAGGCTAAAATGGATAGAATGCGGCTGTGGGAAGATAGTAATTTTCCGGTTCCAAGCTAAATCTATAGACCTCTACTAGTTTCCCGGCCCCCCCATCTTCTAAAGATATTGTGCTCTATTCCAAATTGATCTAGAATCTTTCCTACTACATGAGCTATGAGCTCATCAATTGACTTGGGTTTATGATAAAATCCAGGCATTGCTGGCAACAACACTGCCCCGGTTTCCGCTAGCTTTATCATATTTGCAAGATGTATTTTTGAGAGAGGCGTCTCTCTTGGAACAATTACGAGCCTTCTTGACTCTTTAATGCACACCCCTGCAGATCTCGATATTAGATTGTCTTCATACCCATTCGCTATGCTTGAAAGTGTTTTCATGCTGCACGGAACTATGAGCATACCATCATATTTGAAAGACCCGCTTGATGTAGCAGCAGCCATATTATCGTTGTTATAATAAGTCGTTGCAAGCGATTTAACGTAGTCGAATGTTTTTTCGGTTTCAATGCTAATATTTCTTTCACCCCACCGGCTAACAATTAAATGAGTTTCTATTTTGAAATTCTGAAGGGCTTCCAACGTTTTGATGGCGTATATAACACCTGAGCCGCCTGTGATTGCTACTACTAACCGCATTAATTTAATAGCAATTTACTGTGGTAGTTATTTAATATGCCGATATCTCTGACTCGAGAAGCATTTATTTATTTATTTATCATCCTAGAACTTCAAACATGATTACAGTTTTTGGAACTATTGCATTGGATACGACACGCACGCCATTTAGAACTGAAACAAAAATCATGGGCGGAGCGGCTACGTATGCATCACTTTCTTCGAGTTTATTTACTCCTACCTCGATAGTTGGAATTGTAGGCTCTGACTTTCCAGCTGATTACAGGAGTATTCTCGATACTCGAGTGGATACCAGAGGAATAATTACCAGGGAAGATGGTAAAACATTTCATTACGATTCATCATTTGACTATGACCTTTACCATAGAACCGCAAACAAGACAGAATTAAATGTCATAGAGGGTTTTGAGCCTGTGATACCGGATCAATATAGAGATTCTGAGTATGTATACCTGGCTAACAATGACCCCATTCAGAATATTAAAATATTAGACCATTTTTCAAATCCTAAATTAATAGTCTGTGATACCATTGAATATTGGATTTTGAATCAGAAACAGGATATAATAAAAATGATGAGCAAAGTAGATGGTGTTGTTATTAACGATGAAGAGGCTAGACTCTTGTGCAAGACAACCAACTTGATTAAATGCGCAAAGATGATAACGTCGTGGGGGCCCTCGTTTACCATAGTTAAGAAAGGAGAACACGGTTCACTATTAGTTAGCGGTGATATTGTGTTTCCTGCTCCTGCATATCCAATGGAAGATATTATAGATCCCACAGGAGCGGGAGATTCATTTGCCGGCGGCTTTATGGGACATATTGCCAAGAAGAATAGCGTCAACATTCATACAATAAAGGAGGCGGTAATTTACGGAAACGTTATGGGTGCATTTGCAGTCGAAGGGTTTGGCGTCGAAAAACTACTCAGAACCACCGAACAGGATGTTCAGAAGAGGTACGAAACCTACCGTGACATAGTTAAATTCTGATTTAGCAGACTAGTATAAGATCTAAAACTCAATTAATATATATCCCATTTCTAAATATAGATAAAAACTCATTCAAGCACTGAGAATACAGATATTAAAGTAATAATGCTTGTGTATTGCAGAATTGGTAAATGAAACTTCGTCTTGTTTTTATCATACGTACGGTCAAGGTGTTGGAATGCCTAACATTCAATAAATAGCAATGGTTCTGTATATTATGGACTATCAAAGACTATGTGACCAAATCTTTGCTTTGCATGATGATATTCGTTATGCAGGTGTAGTGGATGATTCAGGATTACTGATTGCTGGCGGAATGCGGAAGGGGATCGATTCAATAGTAGATCAGAATAACGAAGAATTGTATCTAGCTCAGACCGCTCTCCGCAAATCAATGAGACAGAGATTTGATGGAACAATGGGTAAATCAAGATTTGCTTATGTTGAACGCGAAAAAATCTCCATATTAACACTTTACATGAACAAGAACACAGTCATAGTCACTATTGAGCCCAATGTTGACTCACATACCGCAATAGATATCGCACAAGATGCACTCGAAATCTTGAATCACAGTACAGAAACCCGTGAATAGCGTGTTCAATAATCTCGCCTGGAGTGGCTATCTTTTTTTTGCTCACAGAACATCCCATTAAGTGAAATCATCATTTGGTTTACAGCTGAAAAAATTGTTATCTTTTTAGATTATGCATCATCTCAAGGTCCTTCCTAAATAGCTCTAGTTCTGCTGGAACAGATATATCTATGAAATCCTTAAGGGACAACGGCTTCCCGGTTTTTTCGGATATAGTTTCCTTCTTTTTATTCCAGACCTTGGAATTGAAGTCTACTATTGTTCTTGTGTAGCCGGTCATCTGCGGATATTCTTGATGTGGTTTTGGCATTTCCTGTAAGTGGATACTTTTTGTGGAATATATCGTAGTCCACAATTCTTCTGTGATAAAAGGGCATATAGGAGCCAATAGCAACAAAATCGTTGCAAGACAATTATGCAGCGCAAAGACAGCAGATCTCTGTCCTGGTTTATCACTATCATTATAAAATCTAGATTTTACCATTTCCATATAATGTGATGCAAATAAATTCCAGGTAAATTCTCTGATCGCGTTCGCTGGAATAAAAAAGTTAAAATTATCAAATCCTATCCTGCATTCATTAACGAGTTTTGATAGTTCTGCAATAATCCATCTATCTGACGAAGCTAAAACACTAGGTGGTTCAGATTCAATATCAAATGAGGAAATAAATCTAGCTATATTCCATAACTTTGACAAAAATCTTTGTGCATTTGCAATCCTGTGTTCTGAGCATCTAAAATCATAACCTAGGTTGCTTTCGCTTGCAGACCAGAATCTGAACGTGTCTGCTCCATACTGATTGATAATCGGAAACGGATCAATCACATTGCCTTTGCTTTTGCTCATTTTTTCTCCTTTTTCGTCTGTACCATATCCCATTATCCAGACATCTGACCAAGGTTGTTGGCCAGTTAATTGAAAACACCTCAGCAGAGTATAATGAAGCCAAGTTCTTACTATATCCTTTCCCTGTGGCCTCATTTGAGTTGGGTAAGTGAAACTATGTAACTTTTGGTCTCTTCTATACTTTGTAATAAACAGAGGACTAATGCTAGAATCCATCCAAGTATCAAATGTTCTATCTTCACCCGTAAATTCGCCTTTACCGCATTTATTGCATCTCTTAAAAGGAGGTCTCTCTTTCCACGGACGATAGTATTTACCAGGTTCCGGAAGATTTGGAGTCATGCAGTTATTGCAATACCAAATTGGGATCTCGGTGCCGTAAAATCTTCTTCGTGAAATGGGCCAGTCGATCGCTATCGAATCTAACCAATTTAGCAGAATTTGCCTATGCATCCTAGGATAGAATTTGATTCCGTTTGCCAGCTCCCTAAGATATGGAACGTAATCCAGCTGTTTTAGATAGAAATCTTGTAAGGGGATTATTTCAACTGGAGTTTTGCTACGTTCACATAGCGGAGTTCTATGCATTATATTTTCTTCCTTTTCCAAAATGCCGGCATTCCTTAAATCTTCAATTATTTTCGTTCTTGCATGAGGTATGCGCAAATTGGCGTAGGATCCGGCCTCGCAAGTAGTTCTTCCAGTTTCATCAATAGACACAATCTCTTTGAGTCCCAGCTCCCTAAATATACGCACGTCATTTTGATCCCCGTAGCTGCATACCATTACCACACCCGAGCCAAATTCGGGTTTTGCCGTGTTATGAGGTACAATTTTAACTTCTCTATTAAATATCGGTGTTACTGCAGATTTTCCGTGTAATTTCAAATAGCGTTCGTCTTTTGGATTAACTACTATGGCCTGACATGCAAAGAGGAGTTCAGGCCGTGTCGAAGCAACGAGTACACTACTTTCTGTACCTTTAATCTTGAAGTGCATATAGACTAACTTTGTTGGGATAGCTTCATAGATGACTTCTTGATCCGCTATTGTGGTTCCGCAATCTGTGCAATAGTTATTAGGTCTATTGGCCAGATATACTAGATTGCGATTCCATAGGTTGATAAACGTACTCTGTGTTAAGGACCGAAATTCTTCGGAGTCAGTACGATAATATTCCTTAAAGTTAGCACTTAGACCAATACGCTTCATTATGAGTATCATCTCAGACTCTAAGTCATCTAGAGCAACTCTGCAAAGTTCAATAAACTTATCTCGGTTGGTTTGTCTCATTCTGATTTTATATTTTTTTTCAGTGTAGATCTCGACTGGTAAACCATTCCTGTCAATCCCCAAAGGGAACATTACGTTATAACCCATCATTCGAGCAGTTCGAGCAATCATGTCTATTTGTACATAATGGGCCGCAGCTCCTATGTGCCAGGGCCTTCCAGAGGGGTATGGAGGAGGAGTATCGATTACAAATGGATTTTGATGATCCAGAGAAAATTTGTAAATATCCTGCTCCTGCCATCTTTTTGAGATAATCTCTTCTATTTTATGGTTCCAAGATTTAGCTACGATTTTGGGCTCCATTTTTTGTTTTCTTTATTAGCAGATTTATACGGTTATTAACGTTGATATATATTGTGGCCATCGCGGTGTGATAAAAAATAATAATTATCAATCGTTGTGATGTTTCCCACTGAATATCTAATATCGAAATAGTACATTTAAGAAAAGACCGGATCTTTTAAACCCAAAGACTTAAACGCGCTAAGCCTTTGCGAACACGAATAACATTGTCCGCAATGTACTTCTCCTTCATTGTGACAACTCCATGTCAATTCTAACGGTACATTTATTTTGAGGGCAAGGCTGATAACTCCCTGTCTGTCCATGTTCCCCAACGGCAGCAGTATCCTAGGTACATTTTCGCCAATTATCGGAAGTCCTTGTCTTAGAAGAGAATTTATCTTTTTTATATAGCCTTTTGTTGCATCTTTGAAAAACTCAGCATCCTGACTATTATGCCCTCCTATGATCCACTTGATATCTAGAAATTCTGCATAATGTGCACATATCGAATAAAACATCATGTTCCTTGCTGGTATATATGATGGCAGCCTAACGTCGGACGGTTCCTGTAAAAGTTGGCCCTTATAAAATTCAGAGTATTCCTTAACAAAGGGAAGATCGACTTCCACAAAGTCTGTGACTGCTGCTCTTCTGGCCAACCGTACTGTTGCCTTCTTTTCTTTTTTAAGTCTTCCATAATAGTTAAATGAAATGGCTAGAACCTCAGAAAATTTCTTTTTGGCCCAATAAAGGCATGTGGATGAATCTATTCCACCAGAAAGCATGACGAGTGCTTTTTTTGATTTGCTCATTACCTAATCTAATCTTTCTATCTTACTTCTGAGATGATGTGGGATCCTTTATTTACACCCTCGTAGACATATACACCTAGCGCTTGTACATTTGATGGCATTTTAGGAGCAAGTAGCTTTATTATTTCAGTTGATAAGGTTTCCACCGTGGCTTCACCTCTAAGAAGAAAAGTCGTCATCTTTGGTAATTGGAGATCAAAATACCCTTTTGGTCCTTCAAACGCTACATAATAATGGGTATCATCTTCTTTTTTCAGGTACTTTTTGCTGATGAAAAATTTATGATCAATCGTAGTCAATGTGTCTTTGATTATTCTCTTGGCTTCGCCAAAGTCTATAACTAGATTGTCTTTCATTTCACCAATGATCTCAACCATGATAGTTGAGGTATGTCCATGTAGAATAGAGCATTTTTCTACAAGAGGCAAAATATGGGCATAGTCAAATGCGAGAGAAGGATCTTCTATGAATATAGAACCCGTCTGTGTGTCGCCAAAATTGAAGAAGAATAACGACTCGAGCTCATTGGTTCTACCTGCGAACCTTGAATGACCAAATGCAATAATTTTTAGATCAGGAACAGTACTTTGTATACTTTTGAATTTATTGATGTCGAGTTCAGAATCTATAATCTCGATATATAGATCGCCAACCTTAAAGTCGACAGTTTTATATTTGCCATCCCCAATGTGAACCTTTACATCGTATTCATACTCATGTCCCAAATAGGATAGAAATTTTGAAACTGCATGCTCAGTTCTACTTCGCAGTAAATTTCCATGGCCATCTAAATATTTAATATCTCTATCAAGTTCAAATCTTTCCATCTAAATGATTCTTCACCAAAAATTACAACAGATTTTACATACAATCCATTTCTATATATACTATTGGCGCTTATAGGACTCTTTAGAGACTAATATTGTACGTAAGTTATAATAATAAGGTGGAATGCAGTTTTAATAACATACTCAAAGGCCACTGAAAAGCGCCCGCATCGCCGACAAGGGCTTAACCCGATACAATGATTGAACGCTCAACGAAAGATCTTTTTTCAATGACCATAGCATTTGACACACGAATGCAAAACTAACCATTATTACATTTTTATATACACACCGTACACGACAATTGTTGCTATCTGTTTTAAAGAAAACATTATTTGATGCGGTAGCAGAGTCTGCAGATATTGATTCACCTGTTGCAGTTGCTTTCTCTGGAGGCATAGATAGTACTCTACTGGCAAAAATTTGTAAGGATCTTGGATTTGAAGTCACCTTATTGACTATAGGATTTTCACATTCCCATGACATAGAATTTTCAAGGATAATTGCCTCAAAAATTGGATTACCACATGACGTTTATATATTGAATGAACAAGAATTTTACGAAGTTTTATCACTTGTGAGGCGAACAGTATATTGTGAGAATGTCTCCCATATCGAAAATTGCATTGCCTATTTCCACATTGCAAAGTTAGCTAATAGAAGCGGCTTGCGACAAATTTTGATTGCAAATGGTTGTGATGAGTTGTTTTGCGGTTACAATGAATATAGACTGGTTTATAATCGTGGAAGGCAATATATAGCAAAACTAATAGAAGAAAAAATCAGAAATGAGTTTGTGCTTATGAATGAGATTGAAACCATAACGTGTGGAATGGGAGTAAATTTGAAAATGCCTTTTCTAACAGAGAACTTCATCTCCCTTGCCAAGAACATTGATATTGATCAGAAGATAACTGGCTCCAATGACTTTATTAGAAAGCACATCTTAAGAGAAACGGCACTTTCTATAGGTATCCCAGAAGAATCAGCCATGAAGCCAAAAAAGGCGATTCAATATGGTACGATGATTCATAAGAAATTTAAAGCATACACTAAATCGCTAAATCACAAATTAGAATGTAATCCAGGGACTTGATAGTCATCGAACGACCAGAGTAATACAACAAGTGCCGTAGTTGGCGTGGAGCAAGTCACAAACGACTGAGTACCTGCAAACAAGATTATAATGTACGACCGTAACTTTCTATCATCAGAACAGCTCATGAGTGATCAAGAGGTACTACGTGTTAACCTGATTTCACATTTGGAGCTTCTTTTGCATATATAAGTTCTTCAATTTGTTCAATAAAAAAATTAACATGACTACTGATGAAATAGATATTGATGCTTCAATTGAAGAAACAATTAGCCTACTGTACCCGTTTCTAAGCAACATACGATCCACCAAAGGTACCGCTAACGCTAGGAAGGCTGATTCTACTAGAATTATTATCCACATCATCATGACAAAGCCAAAAAGCCCGGTAAGCTTCATTCCCTAGATTATGTATATTGATAAATAAAAACGAGATCAAGTACATTTATAGAAACTATTGGTAGTCGGTGCATCTGACTTCAAAAGATTTATAGTCTGAGAATTCTTTGTGGATTTGGTCCCTTATCCAGAATCCTGTGATTTGATTCAACGTTGAGATATCCTTAAATAAATTGTTGTTTGTTTTGCCTTATTGTTGACCTCTCCTTTGTGAGGAAGCAATAAGCAATAGCGCAATATAGTATTATAATGCTTTTTTAGATTTATTGAAAGCCTACACGATGACGCATCGGTTCTTTATAGAAGCTAAACTAAGTTTGATCTATAGTTATTTGGATATTACGCGTGAGGTAACTGCATTTTGAATTGTATAGGACATATAATATGCACTCAAAATAAATTCAACAATAAGATCACTGAATTTAGGATCGAATAACTTTTTTACCTGGATTCATAATAAATTTAGGATCGAATAACTTTTTTACCTCCTTGAAAAGTGAAACGATCTCGCCAGCATACATTCGTTCTATATATCTTGTTCTAGCAAGACCGTCTCCGTGTTCTCCTGTAATTGTTCCACCACATCGGATGACCTTGTCAAAAACATCCTGGGCCAAATTTTGTAATAATTCAATCTCGGAATTGGAGCTGAGATCCAGCAGTGGTCTGGTATGCAGGTTACCATCTCCAGCATGACCATAGAACACATGACCTAGTTTGAAATGAGCATATACTTGTTGCAAATATTCTGTATAATCGTATAACAAATATGGGCTTACTACAGTATCTTCTATTAGCCCAACTGGTTTCCTGCTACCAATAGTTAATTTCATGACCTGATTCAATGCGTTTTTTCTCGCCTGCCATATCCTTGTAATACTTAGTTCGTCAGCTACGCTCTCTATAAGCGTACATCTATAAGATAATTTGTTCAAGCATGACTTGACATTTGTTTCGATATCGGATAATAGCTCTCCTGCGAATTCTACAAATAGCAAACAATCGATAGTACCTGATACCATCTTATTATTTCCAATCCCTTGTGTCATCTCCCTAAAGGAAAAAACGGAGTGATCAAGCAATTCAAGAGCAGTAGGATTAAATTGTAAGATATGCGGTACAACGTACACAGCAGACAGCAGATCATCAAAACCTAAGACTAACAAATGACGATATGTTGGAATGTCTATGATTTTCATCTTAGCTGAGGTCACGATGCCTAAAGTACCTTCGGATGCAGCAAATACTTTCTGAGGAGAAAAATAGTCACCATCGATCAATGCATCAAGTCTGTAGCCGCATGAATTCTTTGACACTCGTGGATAGTATTTCTTGATTGCAACAGAGTGATGTGACAACAATTCAAACAAATTTTTTATTAGTTTCCCGTTTCTGTCGTTGCATAAATCCCCCGTCCCGGTGCGACTTAAATCTCTAAGTGATCCAGAACTGCCATCAGAATAGATAACTTGAATCTCTTTTAGAAAATCTATTGTATTCCCATAACTCAATGAGTGAGATCCACTTGAATTATTTGCGATCATACCTCCGATGGTGCAGTAATTAGTACTTGCAGGGTCTGGCGGAAGAAATTTTCCTTTCTTTTTTAGTTCTCTATCTAAAATCCCTTTGACTATCCCGGGCTCGGTTATGACATAATCATCTGCAATTTCCCTTATCTTATTCATATGTTTCGTACAGTCTATGAGCACACAATCAGACAGGGACTGCCCGAGGAGACCGGTGCCGGCCCCCCTGGCTGTCACAGGTAAATTATTTGAAAAACAATATCGGCATACTTCTTGGATATCGTATTCGCTTTCAGGACATACTATCAATAATGGTTTTATTTCATAATTACTTGCATCAACAGAATAAATTTGTGTACTCCAGCTGTCAGATAGAATTTCACCCTTAGCTACACGCTCTAAGTCATCTTTAATCTCCATTGTCATAATAATAGAGTATGTGGAAGTTATGCTTTGTCGTAGCGTATACAGTTACTTCCGTCAAAATTCAGTCATAGGAGGACTATTTTAAATAGGCAGGCTTCTACTCCAGTACGAAAAACTGCCATGATGAGAGTACACTCAAACTTGTTAGATGAATCAGAGAGTATCCTGTATGAAATTGCTTATTGGATAAAACCGAGATCTTTTTTTATTCTGCCCCGACTAGACCCAGAAGATCAAATCCCTCTGTGGATTTTTGCTTCATCTCTGCTATCGAGATTAAATGACCGTCGGGGTCAAGAATAATCGTATGCTTACCAAAGGGTTCATTCTTTGGCTGTTTGAAGAATTTCACCTTCTTCTTCTTCAACTGTTTGACAGAAGAATCTAGATCATTGACCATAAATCCTATCAGCATGCTTGATCCAGATTTCAGTTTTTCTTTCTTTTTCGCCTGATGCAAAGCTAAGACAGTTCGATCATGGAAGAATTCAGTCCAGTCTTTAGATTGCTTCTTAATTGGTAACCCAAGGACATTCTTATAAAAATTAATCGATCTCTTTGCGTTAGAGACTAGCAGCACCACGGCGCTTATCCTTCTGAATGACATGTACAAAACACCACCTGGATTTACCCCTTCCGAATTAAGAACTTATCTGTGATACCAGAGTATATCAACCCGGTACAGGTCAAGTGTCTTTTAATCTTATAAGCAACAGCTGAATTATAGTGATCGATGGGGTGGCTGATCTGTATAAGGGCACGGAATTTTTCGATGCATTTCATTTTTATTTTATTTATTGGCATTTATCTGTGGGCACACGGTACCTTTGATAAAAGTATCGATATATGTCGATCACGCAATATTCTTTGCGTGGTACATGCAAGCAGTTGAGAGTGATCCATAGAAGATGACAGCGACAAACCAATCCAGTGCTCTGGATGGTTTTTATTATATTCTCTCAAAAATATTCATAATTGTCCAATAAGAAGTTATTTTTCGTCTACGTAGCGAAGGATCAAGAGTGGCAAACAAGGCGAAATGAGGATTGGGATTATGTCTATTCAATGTCCAGGTTTTATCATTGGTGGATTAGACGTAATTTCCATATAGATTTTAACATCGATGCAGACATCTTACCGGTTATACCTGGAAAAATATTCGATAGGATGTCACTGGACTACCTTTTGAGAGACCACGCTCAAAGAGGAAAAGGAATTTATCACTTCTATCTAGCATATTTTAGCCCCTTTTGGACTGGTTGTCAAACGGAAGGATATTCAACCGAGAACTTTGGCATGGTTTATTGGAAAAGACCACCCCCTGGGACATCACAAAGTGACCGCATCAAATTTTTTGCAGATAATAACTGTACAAAGATATCACACTTATTGTCCCACGAAGTTATGAGGATGAAGGGTAAAAACAGAAAGGAATATTTGGATTTCATACATGATTTATGGCAGCGACATATTGAAAATACACTATGCTACAACTACTATAATGAGCGCTTTGTCAGGGTATCGCATGGCAGCCCATATAGCTTTGCGACTTTGGACACTAGTCAGATTTCAGCTTTATAACAAGAAACAAATTGTACCGGAGGAAAATTACATATAGTGGAATTAAAACAGATTGAAAAGTCGGGAGCAATTTTCTCGACAATCGGATTGGCGTTGCTTATTACCTTTATAATGGTTTTATTGGCATTTCCTACGATAAAAGATTGTCAAAGACTACAAAAGGCTCATGAAAAATGCCAATTCTATTCAACTGCACCAGATTCAATCCAGTTTGTGGTTAAACCCGTATTTCTGTCATCTGCATTATTCGTAATTGCTATAGGAGTAGGTACAACAAGATTTGCTGTGTGGTATCAATATAAGAAGATTAAAAAAATTACATAAAAAATCTAGTGGAATCAGAGCGCTCCGAATCATATTTGCAATTCAGCATTATTTCGTAGGTCACTCGTGGATCGCTCGAAGGTGATATCGAAGTGGCTCTTGTGCAAAGTTGGTTTAATATTATCCCAGACCCGTCGTGACCTTCGCATTAGGAGAAACTTGAACGAATATCCTGATCTATGAGTACTGACAATATGGCAATGAGTGTAAATTTTGGTTAACCAGCTTCCGAAGGGATGAAGCGTAGAAAATATTGGAAGAAGTGGGGCCGAAGGGATCTGTTCTGACATGGTTTCAAACCAAGTGTCAATTGAACCCTTGATCCACGGGTTTCTTCTAACACTAGCCTCTATTTATTGGATCTGGAGCCCGTTGCGATGCCTGGCTTCGCTACGACCCCGCCTTCGAAAAGTATTAAGATTACAGCACAATGTGTGTATAAGTCTTGCGTGCATCAATACGTTACAATACACTGCAACGGTAATAGTCTGATGCTGACATTTAGCAATTTAGGTAGTTCTGTACAAGGTAAAGTGTTGACCATATCACGTTGGAGATGCAAACACATTTTAACTATCAACTTAAATACTGGACAAAATCAAATTAATTAACGTATTGACTGGAGAGACTCAGTTACGCGCAAGGCGTACACGGATCAAGATTCTTAGAGCAATAGCTGAAAGGAATGGTTCAGCAGGCTTCTCCGATATAAGAAATGCTACTGGTCTTTCAACCGGTTCGATATACTATCACTTAGAAAGAATGGAGAATTACGTTGTCAAGGATTCCAAGCATTATACAATCACAAATGAGGGCCTCCAACTGCTCCGTGAAATCGACGAAAAATCTTCCTCATTGAGATCTGGTCCTTCTTTTTTAAGTCAAAGGAACGATGAAGCACAAACAATAATTCCAAATATCCATGCTAACAAGATAGATAAAGAAAGTAGTCGCATTAGGTGGTGGAGTCGCGATTATACTTACCTTCCTGCCATCGTAGGAATAATTATTTTCGTCACTTTTGGGGTCTATTCAAATAACCATTTACTTTCCCCGGGTATATCTACCGCCGGGAAGATAATTGCTAATGCGAGCTTAATATCTTCACTTTCAATTGCTGCACTTCTATCCGCCTCATTTCTATTGATGTTGAAAAGGCAGATGCTTCCAACTGGATATAGAGGAATAATGCTATCAGCGTTAACTGTATTATCTGTTTTAGTGGTAAATATTCTAATTTTTTCCGGTCTTGGATCACAAATAGGGGCAAATTACTTGACGTTCTAGTCTTGGAGGTACGGATTTGCTCTCTTCAATTCCGACGAGAGTGACAGTCCCGTATATACTATTTGTCTATTGTCGAGCAGCGACTTTCTCATCTCCAAATCCCACATAATATATATCATCAATACAATTTAGGTAATATAGGAGAAGATGTTGAATGAATTTCATTAGCCCTTTGATAATGCAGATCCCAGGACTTGCGCCTCATTATACACAGCATCCGATTTTTCATGATATGTTCACAGCTATGGTAGTAGCAGCGCTGATTGCGATTGGATTGAACTTTGCTATGGCAATACTGCGGAAGAAAACCACGGATATAGAGAAGATGAATAAGATAATGAAGGAGACCAACGAATGGCGGAAAGAGTATACAAATGCAATAAAAAAACATGATAAATCTCAAATTGAAGAATTGAAAAAGAAGCAGGCTTACGTAAACAAAATGACTATGGAAATGCAACAACAACAAATGCGTCCTATGTTAATTTACATGATGCCTTC
>DATFDI010000091.1:0-45655 GCA_035252175.1 Nitrososphaeraceae archaeon | reverse complement strand
GAGTAGCACCCGGCCCGTGTTATGACATTGTACATCAGTCGATTATAATTCCATAGCTGATTAATTAATCAATTAATCAATGGAGTTGTTATCTAAAACTTTTATTTTTATTATTATTGCTCCTCATACATCAATAATATAACGTAGGTAGGAGCAGCTAACTATCTAGCATACCCTCTGGGTTAGTAGTCGAGCAATAACCTTTCTTTAGCATCATTGGGTTTTGATAATAATTGTTCTGACAGCAGCTCGCAATGGCAACAGTAACAATACCTACATTTGACGCATACTGACCCAGTTCTATTTCTACATAAGTTGCATTCCGTATAACCTGATACAGGTGTGTCTTTTAGATAAGCATGAATAACCTGCTTAGTCTGATTATTGCTCTGCATCATCTAGCATACATCCCCCAACTGAACTAGCTTCTCTATTTAGTCAAAATAGTATAAAACCGTGCTCGAATATTTAGTGATATAAAAATTTATAGAATATTTACATAGAATTTATAGAATATATAGTAATTCTCTTCGCTCATCTGTATCATATCAATATATGTGTCACGGCTGCAGCAGTAGGACAAGCTCTTAAGGATATGCGATTTCCTGCAGATAAAAATTCGCTAAAAACTGCACACGACAGTACCACTAGAACTAAACGAACTGACTCTATTTCCATATCTTTTTCGGCGTTTAAAACATTAGAAGTATTTAGTCAGGAAAGTTGTTAAAACGCCCTTTTTCGCTATGCTAACACTTTACGACTACCTCTATGGGTATTGACCCAGCATATGGTAGCTCAGCATTTGGTACATACAACGACATATTTGATGCATTTAGATTGGCTTTAAAGTTCTATCATTTCAGAGATAGTAGTAGTGAATGGTAACGGTGACCGATTAAAGACTAAGTGTTATCGATGCTGTCGTGGTTCTAGAGACTATATCACATAGCAAAGAAGTTTCTCTCAGAGAATTCTTTGTATGTCATTTAAATGTAGTGTTATTCGTTTATAATTGGTAGACTAAATGTAAATGTAGCTCCTTTTCCATCATCATTATTTTCGGCCCATATCATTCCACCATGAGCTTCTATTATTCCCTTACATATGTACAATCCAAGTCCAATACCCTTCTCTGATTTAGTCACAAATTTTGAAAATAGTTTGGGTAGCATATCTGCGGCAATGCCTATCCCTGTGTCCTTTACTCTTACTATCAATTGACTCTTATTGCTATGATGATAATTATCTACTTCAACCGTGATAGTTATTGTTCCCTCTTCTGTAAATTTGAGAGAATTGCTAAGCAGGTTTGATATTACCTGCTTGATTTTATTCTGATCTGCTATTATATTCATAAATTCTAGATCCTCTGACGCAGAGAGAGAAATAAGTAAGTTGGAAGCGGATTTGCTAATTTTAAAAGAAGATGAATAATCTTGTACCACTTCCCGTATGGCCTTGACAAAACTAAAACTCTGTTTTTTGAGCTTCAATGTTTTGGCTTCAATTCTGGTGATGTCAAGTATATCTTCAGCTAAATGGTGAAGTCTTCTTGCATTTCTCATTATGACATTAACATGTTCTATAGCCTCTTCTCCTACTTTTCGAACCAATATTTCTGACAATCCTAAAATGGGTTGTATTGGACTGCGCAGCTCATGGGCAGCAACATGAATGAACTCTTTTTGAGCCATGTTACTAATTAAGAGCTCTTCACGTAATTGGCTATGTTTCCATAGACTTTCAAATATTGAAACATAAGATAGCACAGTTGATTTACTGTTTGAATATGCGGCCAGTCCTATCGATTCCTTGAAGCTACCTTCTGCATCATCCTTTAGATCTATTACAAACGAATGTGTTTTATCTACCACTAGAATAGTAACTCCTGTTTGCATAACTTGTTCAAAATTTCGAACTTGTATTTCACTTACCTGCTCTAGCTTTTGAACAAGATCTGTTACTGTGTCATCTATTGATACGAGGATTCTAATCTGTGTTTTGTATTTGGTAGCCTGCTTAACAATCAGATCTATACCTCCTGACCTTATTTCACGAAGCAAGGCATTTGGAGTATGAAAGATTATTAATATTTCGTCTTTAGCAGAGCTAAGAAGCATGTGTTCAGTTTCAACTATTTGACATGGTTCTTTGATAGTTTGAAGTATCTCTGGCGGTATTCCTTTTTCTAACTCTTTAAATCTAGCATCAGCCGATATGGCTTGACTCCAAAGGTTCTCAAACATAAAGATATGTGCATCTGTCATCTCCTTTTGAGTGCAAAAGAGAGCATCGTTCACCGGTTCTCCTAGTTTATCTACAAAGTCTGTTATGAGTAACTCTTTTCTATCCAGAATAGTAAAGTTACCCTTAACACCGTCTAAGTGACGTATCTCTATATGTTTTATCTCTTCTACTAGTTTTTTGCAGGATTCTAGGTTCTCGTTCCTTATGTCAGTAAGCAACCGCACATTGATTTCTTTGCTATCTACTTCGAAGTTTGAAGTCCAAGTATATGCAATCTTCTTAATCCTTATAGGTCCATTGAGATCATAACAAACTTCTATACTCTTTCTGAGAGACTTTGCACATGAAGCGTAAAGATTTATGATATTTTCTGCTCCATTTACAATCTTTACCTTTTGGTTTGGCGCGTAGGATTCGCTTTGTAAATACATGTCTGTATACTATTATCTCATTATCACACTAAGCAGTGAGTTACTAGGTTTTCTGATATGTCCGATAAATGAATAAAAAAATACTCATTGTCTTGGTTTGATTTTGTTGTCACGATTTGAATTACTCTATTTTTCAACTACCAGCTGCTACTTGTATTACACCTTTCATAGTTGTAGGATGGTATATGCAATGATATCCAAATGTGCCAGCAGTGACAGGTTTAAATGACAATTGGCTAGAACTTCCAGATGTTATATCACCACTTGTTGCAAGTTGATTTCCATTTGAATCATCTATAACCAATTGATGTTTAGAATCTGTTGGATTTTGGAGTTGTATAGTTTTAGCATCACCTGCGTTGAAGTTTATAGTAGGGTTTACTGCTCCATTGTTGGTATCTGTCCATATGTAACCTGAATGTGTTTCCTTAGCTGATAATTGGGTTGCACCTGGGATTGATGGTTGTTGCTGTTGTTGTGCTATTGATGTTATTGATGAGTCTGTTGTTGTATCCTTGCTTCCATGTCTACCGTTTTTAGCATCTGCTATTTGTATGTGGTATCCATTATACAAACTCGATACCACTCCAAATAACAGTATTACTGATAGTACTGATATCAGTACTACGGTTTGAAGTCTCAATATTGAATTCCTCATAGTATAGTTACCAGACTGCTGTTATTTAGTCTGGACGTGCACATTAAAGATCAAAAATTGTCATCTGTAATACTATGTAGTACATCATTTATTGTATGTGGACATCTAGAATATAGCATAATACTGCAGTTACACGCATAACATATGGCTAGACTTGTCAAAAAGGAAAACAAAGGCCCCGTAGAAATTAAGATTGGGACGAATAGTATTCGGATCTGTATGTGCGGTCTAAGTGATAACCAACCCTATTGTGATGAATCACATAAGAATACAGCAGATGAAGAGGATGATAAGATTTATGTATATAAAAAAGAAGAGAATGATAAAATTGAAGTTAAAAATTGGGAAGAATGTTACAACGACGCTTGACAATACATTAAATGAATAAAGTCAAGGTAAAACAAATGTAAATATTACTGAATTCTTGCTCAAATGAGTCTTTGGAAGAAGTCCCAAGACGTTTTTAAATAAGCCAACTGAAATAGATTCCTCTAACCAGTAAGACCATTTTTCTCCAAATTTGTGATGAATAGTGACTGTATAATTGCTCTCATGTTCTTTCTGAAGTTCATACTTAAACATCCCAGCATATCTTGACAAAAATGATAGATGCAAAAGACATGTATCAACATCTAACTTTCTATAATGAAACATGAGGTAATCTTTTGGAACTGATGCTGTAAATTCTTCAGCAGCTGTTCTTAATTTATCTGGTTCAGTAGCTTCAATGATTGCTTTTAGAGCTTCACCAGGCAATGAAACACGACCAAACTTTTCTGCAAATCTATCCCACTGGATATACTTTGTAAGAACTGAAGAAATGAGTGCATTTTCGCTAACACCATGTTCTTCAGCATCTTTGTCTAGAGCATCATCTAAGTCCTTGTCTATGCGAATTGTTCTTAATACGGTCTTTTTCTTGGTCTTTTCTTCTACAATCAATAGTTATCGATAAATTTGCCATTCAATAAAGATTTTGGAGCATTATATTGTCAGATCACCACGTGACCATTCGGGCAATTTTTTACTCTTCAATGCCTTGAGTGTCGAATTTTGACCATCTTATAAAATTGGGCATAGAATATCTAAGGAACGTTATTATGTCTGGAAGTAATTTCAAGTGTAAGATCTACTATTTTCATTATTTTCGCGATGTTTTTTTGATTATAGTCAAGGATCTGTGAAGTCGGATATTTCCATTGCAGTATTCTAATAGCTTTGCAAATGCAAATTGCTAATAGGTCTTTCTGTTCGTCAGAGTATCTAGAGATGCATTATCACTACACAAATATTGTTTTTCACAACTCGTAGTATATCTCATCTATCCCATGTTTGAAAGCCACTCAGACCAACTAACAATTCCAAGGTCGGCTCTTCTCTCCTTGTCATCTAGTATCGTCAGATATTCCATCAGATGATAATCAGGATCTCGGAAGTAAATCGCAGCTGCAGGCATCCATCCTATTACACTAGGTTCCATTGACTCTTTACCAAAGAAAGATAGCGGAATTATGCCGTTATCCTTCAGTCGTTTTGGCGCATCTAAAAGATCGTTAATTGCCGTCACCTCAAATGCAATGTGCAGATTAAGACCTATTGGTGCTGTACCAACTGACCATAATCCGAGCATGGAGCGTCTAGAAGCATTATGGCCTATCCAGAAGAATGCAGCATTCCGCTCCGATACCTCAAGTGCTAGCTCAAGTCCTACGATATCTCTATAGAAAGTGATAGATCGCTGCAGATCACTTACGGTGAGATGTGTTTCAAAAAGTCCGTATATTGGAACGTGTTTACCCATAATAAGCTAGATACATGACTATTCGTACTTAAACATAAACAGCTACAGTTATTATCGTGTGTGTTGTGTTTCTTGATTTCATCGAGTTCATTTTGTTGTTTTGCTACCTTTTTCTGTAGCTCCGTTAATGCTTCATCATAACTAGTAAGGTTTAGGTAGTCTGGACACGGTCGTATGTACCTACAAAACGACTGAGAACCGTTTTGCATTTAAAACTGCATCCTTGGCCTCATTATATGTATGGCTTACTTTGTCATTTCTCTTGGCGAATAATGTCCAAATATATAGACTTCTCATAAGTTGTTAGGTTGACCTTTTAGGCAGATTAAATAAAAAATTATGAAACTCGTATTTTTGGTGTTAGCACAGTTTTATTATTATTTGTTCTATTTCTCCCAATTATAATTGCGAATCCTATCGACGAAGCTGATAATACTGTAGCAGTAAGAAATATTAGATTATATGCTGCTGGACTAGGAAATGCACCTGCGGCAGCAGCAGCTGCTGCTGATCCACTTATTTTCAATATTTGTTGTTGGGACTGCATAAACATTCCAGCGATTGCAGGACCAATAGCGCTCCCTACTATCCTAATTAAACTAGTCATTCCAGTAGAGATTCCCATAGAACGTGGCGGACTCGCTAGTATTATTATATTCATGACTCCTACAGCAGCAAATGATAGTCCTACACTTACTATAGCTAAATCCATAGACACCAATAATTGAGTTGAATGTAAAGCATAGATGGCAAAGAATCCAATTGTAGTAATAATAGTTCCTGCTATCATAGGAGTTTTTGATCCCATCTTAGAGATTATGAATCCTGACATAGGACCAAATATGAGTAATATGATTGAGAATGGAATCTGAATCTGCGTAGCTTCAATTACACTATCGCCGAATCCAAGAGGATAAGGAGATCTAGCAAGTACTGGTATAGTTTGCATCACTAGAAACATAGTCATTCCAATAATTAGCATAATCATGTTCCCAAGTAGAATTGTTTTACTTGATATAAGTTTGAGATCAATAAGTGGCGATGACGCTCTTCTTTCTATCATTATAAATCCAATGAATGAGGACATTCCAAGTAATGCAAATGAGATTGTAATTGTATTAGAATGATAATTGCTATTTTCAACAATGAAAGATGCTGACGACGACGAAGCAGCTGGATTTTGATGTTGTGATTGCGGTTGTAAGAATGTAAATACAAGCAAAATGGAGACTATTGCAATTCCAAGTGTTATTGCACCTTTTATATCTAAAGGAGCTCTTTTGATTTTTTTAACATTATCCTTATTATTGGTAGTACTATCGTCATTATCATATCTATGATCTTTTACATTAACATATTTCCAAATTGTAAGCAAAAGCGCTATTGAGATAGGAATTACAGTGAGAAATGTTGTATGCCAACCATAATACTGAATAATACTACCTCCAATTACGAGTCCGATTACAGAACCACTAGCATACATTGATGTAATAATACCCTGACCTATTGAAATTTTAGTTCGAGGAAATTGAGATCTTATCATAGTATAGGCAATAGGAAACATACCCATTCCCACTCCTTGAAAAGCTCTAGCAATCAACATAATGTAAAATGTGTTTGAAGATGCTGCAATACTGACCCCTATCGCATAGATAATCATTATCATTAACAATATTTTTTTTCTACCATGAATGTCCGAAAGTTTACCTGCAATAGGAGTCATAACTGCGCCTGCTAAAAGATACATAGTCATTAGCCAAGACGAAGTATTATAAGAAATATGAAAATCCTTTATTAGATCTGGAATAGCTGGTATTAACATAGTTTCAGCATAAGTAACCATCGTAGCAATTAAACTGAGAATTGCTAATACTTTCCAAGCATCACCAGAAATTTTTTCTGAATTTTTTTCTGACAACGAAAGTGATTTTTGCGTTTTCGGATACCCATTTCCAATATTGTTTATACTATCATGAAGATCTTCGTTATTACTATCATTCTTCTTCATACTTGTTACGCTTCCTTGAAAGTCTAAATTCTCTTTTTTGAATTTGAGTTATCTGCTAGCCTGGATTCAACAATGATATTATTGTCTTTGGTATATGATCCATAATGAGTTACGAGATTCTCATTGATTCGTTCTAAAACTTGTAGCGTTGCTTCTAATTCATTTTCATTGATGCCTTTAGTCAATATTTTTCTAATTGAAAGAATACATGAATGCATCGCAACTAGAAGCGTACCAGCTTTTTCCGTAAGGTATAACCTATTAACCCGCCTATCAGAAGGATCTGGTTTTCTTTGGACTAAATCCTTTGCTTCTAATCTGTCAATTAATGGTATCAGAGAAGAAGTATCCAATCCCAATTTATCAGCAATTTCCCTTTGTGTAATTCCATTTTGTGATGTAAGAGTGTTGACGACCCTCCACTGTGCCATAGTTATGCCGACTTTATCGCGCAACTCCAAATCAAATGCATGTTGAATAGTTCTAGAGGTTAGAACAATCTTACGACCAATGTGATTTTCATTATTAGGATCATAATATTTATTATTACTATAAATCATTTGATATCAAATTAATTGATACAACATTATAATATATAATCCTATCTCAGCAGTGAATCATTCGTTAGTTTTCTTAAGTTTGCTGATTATTATGTGACTTCAAATACAATGCTAAGCGTGAAAACGGAACACCCTATTGAACCCTAATGATTGTAATTCGAAGGGCTCGTTCCTGTATATAAGACGTTAGTTCTTATGTAATCATAAGCTATACTCATAACATTCTTATCCATACGTCTTTTTAGGCGTGAATAGACAGACGTTCACGCCAGTACATTACATATTTTGGATCATAAGAGATGTAATCGTTAATATCAATAAGACTCCTATGGTTTATTTCCTATCGAGTATTTTATAATGTACTCAGGTTCATTTAGTTGCCAGTTGTAAGCACACATCTAAACCTAGCTTTACCACTCATCATATGATCATATGCTTCTGCAGCGCGCTCAAGTGGAAAGATCTCGTTCATAGACCTTACACCAGACAGAACGCTAAATGAGAGTGTGTCTTGCGAGTCGATAGACGTACCCGCTGGCCATCCTATCAATGATCGACGTCCCGTTATCATAAGAAGCGAAGGTACCTGAATTGGCTCGTCAGATGCTCCAATTACTACAAGCTTCCCATTGACTGCAAGACCTCCAAGGATTTCAGACATAGCCTTTCCACTTGGAACAGTTGCAAGTATCACTTTAGCCCCTCCCAGTTTGTTAAGCTCTTCAACTGCATTTTCTGACCGGTTATCAATATATTGCCTTGCACCCAGATTTTTCATCAATTCTTCTTCCTTGTCTCTTGATCGCCCAATGGCAACAGTATTAAAACCCATCTTGGCGGCATACTGAATCCCTAAATGTCCAAGTCCTCCCATCCCAAAAATAGCAACGATATCTCCTACACGTGCTCCACTATTTCTAAGAGCGTTGTACATAGTAACGCCAGCACACATGAGCGGCGCAGCATCTGTATATGAAAGCTCCTTAGGAATTTCTGCTAAAGCTACTGTTGGAGCAATCACGTAGTCTGAATATCCGCCATCATAGGATATTCCTGACACCTGCGCATACTTACACATAAGAAAATCTCCGCGTCTGCAAGATTCACAATGGCCACAATGACCACCATACCAACCAACACCTACTCTTTGTCCAGGTTTCCATTCAATAACATCTTTGCCTACTTCATCTACTACACCTGCTACTTCGTGTCCAGGAATCCTTGGGTATTTAATTCCTGGAAATAACCCCTCTTTAGTAGCAGAATCACCATGACATATGCCGCAGGCTTGGACTTATACGTACTTGTCCCTCACTAGGTTCTGGAGTATCTCGCTCCACAATTTCAAAAAGGCCATTGGCCTTAGAAACTTGAACTGAACGCATACGATATACGGCAATATTAGACTATTATAAAATATAGTACGCTTAAACCCACGCTACAAAAAACAGAGAATAATAGGAATATGGACATACAGATAAAGCTAAAAAATCTGAACGACGTAATATTTATGAGGTAATAATCTAACCTTTTGAGCATAAAAGACTGACCGATTAAAATGAAGTTTTTAAGTTGACCTTGGAGTGGTGTGAATTTTGGCCTCACTCTTTTCAGATAGATGTTCAGACCATGCCAGCAGCTTACCTCAGCTCTCTAGTATCAAATAAGAAGTGCAGAAGATACAGAAGACTCTAGTCTAAACTATCATAGAATCGGCCGAATCAGAAGCATCTGCGCTCTTTGTATCTCGTTGTCCTGCGACTTCTTCTGTTTGTTTTGTTGCTGGGTACTTATCGTCATTTGATGTTTGCTCTATGCTGTCCTCTGCCACCTTTTTTGAATCCTTATCTCTTTTCTCTGGATTTTGGCTCATTATAATAATATTGTAGTGTCATCATGCCTTATGAAAGTTCCAGAATATACCATGTGAAATAGCATACTGCAAACATGCCTTTGAGGCGCTGCAAGAATCAGATGACAATAGGGAAAAGCTGCAGGCTAGTTAATTATCTTAAATTCCGAGGGATTATCTCCAATTATTGCTGAATTGCTGAGGTAAATTTGGTCGAACTTAGATACACATGATTTGATGTATAGCCTATGTCGAAAAACATCCACTATGATCCCAAATCCAACTATCCTATTAGCCAATCCTAATCCCACAAACATCCTTACAAGTTTTTTTTGCTGGATGTGAACAGTATTGTTTCTATTCATCAGATGTAAGATGCCATATCTTAGTTGTGATTTATGAAATGTCTTTCCTTTATATACAAATTCGGCCTGCCTAATCCTAATAGCATAACTCTTATCATTCCCAGATATGTATCGTGAAAACTGACTTAATCTCCTCTGCTTACGATCAATTTTAGATTTTAGCGTATTGATAGGAGATTTTCCATACAAGACAAGAGATGACAAAAAATTTCTTCTAAATATCTGAAATATAGTGTATTCTCCTAGGCAGACTATTACATCAGGTTTTATTTCCTCAGCCATCCTAATTTTATAATTAATACCGTCGTTTAGCACGTAACCGTCAGTGTTAATAATACAAATATTAGATGAAATTCTGACCCCTCTTAGAATTTTTTTTACTGCTTCGATGATAGGGTCTTCAAAACCTGCTGGAGTGATACTGCCCACAAACTCAATTAGAGATGGGGCGATGTCTCGCAAGTCAATGACTTGAGTATTTATGATAGCTCCTCCTATAGTATTTGGTGGCGCCAAGTCACCTTGACCTATATCTGCGTCAATTATAGTAGGTCTGAGACCTATTTTTAAGGCCCCATTTATAAGATAAGCCGCAAATGTTGATTTACCTGTATCAGTATTTCCAACTACTAATACTGTCCCTAGAGTCCTTATATCATGAAGGATCCTATGAACAATGTCTTCCCATATTGATGTGCCAGCAACAGAATATGAAGCTAGCCAACTTTCTCCTCCTATACAATTAATTTTACAATCAGGATCTTTTTCGACTGGCAAAATTTTGCCAACGTTTACTGATACTCTACTGTTGGAAGCATCTTTTCCAAGTATCCATCCTTTTCCTTCCACGCAAACAATCGCAGGACCTTTGACGAGAAGTACAAGCTTCATAGACAAAGTTGCTTAGTATATTCATCATAATAAAGGTCATATTTTATATATGAGTTTACAACAGTGGATGCATTAAGTCCCAACAACCGTTTGTTGTTTGTCATATCAGCGGCCCTTATAGTAAGTGTTGTTTTTGAAATGTCAAATGGTTTAAAAAATCCTCATTCATGTCTGCAAAATGCTAGATTACAAAATACATAAAGCTAATTCTCACAAAGTATACCATACATGAATGTGAATAACCCTTCTATTCTACGAAGGAAATATGAATAATTTGAGCTCATCTGTGAATAGCCTAGAGTGGCGTAGAAACAAAGTACAAGAGCTAGCAAGTCAAGGCTATAACCAGTTAGAGATATCTAGGATACTGCAAATAAGCCAACCTACTATAAACAGAGACATGACATATCTTAGAAATCAAGCCAAATCCAACATCAAAAGATACATTGACGAAAGACTGCCAGAAGAATAGAGAAATGTCTAGTAGGACTTACCGCAATTACAAAAGAAGCATGGAATACAGCGCATAATACAGAAGATAGAAGAGAAAAGATACAAGCGTTGTCGTTGGCTAAAGAGTGTTATTCTATGAAGCTTGATCTATTAACTAATGCTACTGTGGTAGATGACGCTATTAGGTTTGTATCTAGTAAATCCAATGAGAATGCGAAGTCATCCAGTGAAGGCGATAAAGAAGAATCAAATGAGCCTGATTATGATGAAGACAAAGATCAGCTAGAAGAAAAACAAGAAGAGGAAACAGGAGAAATGAATACCACAGACGAGGTTTTTTAATGACTAAATATTGTACAAAGCTCATTTATTTAGTGGTAGATTTGGATGAAGAAGAGTTAGACAAGGGCATATCATTAGGAACACGTGTGAACCCAGAATGAGCTTCAAGCCATGCATACAGATCTGCTAAGACATATGGTTGTATAGGTCCTAGAGACGTCAACCATTCAGATGAAGGATAAAATACATGACCAAGATTTGGATATGTTATCAATGTATGGTCTGGATGCTTTTTATCTATGAGTGCTTGCTGGAGTAGAAATGCCTGCTGAATAGGTGTTTGGGAATCATTTTGTCCTTGTTGTATTAGAATGCCGGTGGTTGGAGGAACATTCCCAATTATACTCAAAGTAGGTTCTAAAGCAGCTTGTGATCTTACCCAGATAGGACATGGATGAGTACTACACTTGTTACCTGGTGTCACAGTGGTAACTGATAATGATTTTAAATTATCTATTAGTATAGGTTTGAGTTCATCATTAATACTTACGAAAGTGTCGTTATTTGTGTTGTATTGGGAACGTAGTTGTTTGGCTGTTCCATTAGCAGTAATAATATTTTGAGTAAGACGTAGAGTGAGGTTTCCTGATAGAGTACTGAAGACAGGGTTCGTAGATGCTTCTTGTACTGATAGCAATCCATTATGATCATGATCTAGAACCTGTTGGGCGTAGAGTAGTGGGAGTGTAACAGCCTGGAAGTATCCTATTTCACGCACGACGTTTTGTGCTACTGCTCCCATCAGTACAATGTTATCTACTTTTCCTGGATTGGCGATTGCAACTCTCGGGGCTATTGTAGTGCCTTCACTATGTCCAATTAATGTTATTTTGTCATCATCAACTTCTGGTTGCTGTATAAGAACATCCAAAGCTCTGTCTGCATCGTGCATTAGATCATTTATTGTTGCGTTTCCCCATACATCGCTATCCAGAATCGTATGGTTTGTACCTACTCCCCTTTTATCATATCGAAGTACTGCAAATCCTCTCTCAGATAGATATTCAGATATTTGCCAAAATGGTTGCGTTGGTGGGTATATCTTTTGTCCTGTTTTATTATCAATACGAATCAACCCCGCAGTTTCATTCATATCAACGAGGCCAGTACCATGTATAAGAAGAACCCCTGGAAATGGTCCTTTTCCAACAGCAGGATAAGTTAGCTGAGCATTAGTCTTTACACCATTTCCTAAATCTATCACTAGATCTCTGTACTTTATCGTCTGCAAATCTGATTGAGCATAAACTGTGAAATTAGCAGCACTATTACCATAAACTAAGAAAGATATAGCACAAAGAGAAAGGATTATCGATATCATTATTGTTATTTTCATATAATGCATGAAGTCATAATCTAGACAGCTATAAAAAGGAAATAGCATAGGTAAAGATAAAGCTTGCTCTGATGTAATACTAGTCATAGTGACATTCAAAGACCTGAAGAAAAAAGTTAGGTTAGAAGTTACACAACAGCAGTCTAGGTTATTCGAGAGGTTACAGAATAAACCATTTTGGATTTGGAATATTGGGGAACATAAACAAGAAGACATCAAAACAAATGGGGATTGCTGCTTTAACCACGTAGTTGGTTTACCACAGAAGGATGGAATTGATAAGCCGCTTTATGATTATCAAAAAATATTATTTGAATTTCTGGTTAGTCAGAATAATAACAAACATCTTTGGATAAAGAAAGCAACTGGTTTAGGCATATCGGAGTTCATGCTTAGGTTCATGGCGTGGCTTTGCTTAAAAGATAATTTATTGTCAGGCTCTCGAATGTCTATTGTTACCGGACCAAGGATAGACCTGGCCATTGCTTTGATAGATAGGATGAAAAAGCTATTCGCAAGTAGCAATAACATTGCTGCGTTTGATACCAAAGAAACCGTCATTGAACTCAACAACGTAAAGATTGAAGCATTTCCATCCCACCATCTGGATGCAATGAGAGGATTACCTGACGTATCTTTCATACTACTAGATGAAGCTGACTTCTTTCCTCCAGGACAACAACAAGACGCAAGAGATGTAAGCGAGCGCCATATCGCAAAGTCAAATCCATATATTGTAATGGTTTCAACTCCTAATGCACCTGAAGGTCTGTTTGAAAGGATAGAGAAAGAATCTGAAGATACTTGTCTTTACGAGAGGATATTTCTCGATTATACTTATGGTGTTGGTAAACAGAAGGCTGGGGAGACAAAGATGGTTGGACCAAGAACATGAAAATAGTGCCTGTTAATTTCAATTCAGAACATAAAGCAATGCTTGGTCATTGCAAGATGATACTCGAAGACAACAGTAAAATTGCTATCAATCCTGTCTTTGATAAACTCATTACTGCCTTGAGGACTGCTGTGGATGCAGACGGGACACTAGATAAAGAATCTACTTCATATAACGATATATTTGACGCATTCAGGTTGGCTCTGAAATTCTATCATTTTGAAGAAGTAGCATGATTTAAACTACTTTTGGAACATCTGTCTGTAGAAGATGCAACCAATCTGATTTTACATGTCTATCCATTAATTTTCTGGCATTTGCTACAATTTTTGAAGTATCTGGATCTTTTTTAATTATCTCCGCTAGCTCATTTTCATTACCTACAGCAAGACAATTGTAGCCTTCTTTGAAATCACAATACTCTGGATTTACATATTCGTTTTCTAGCCATTCTCTATGAAGTATTAACGCACAGCCATTGTATATTGCTTCCAAAAAAGTGTATTGGGTTCCACCACCATCGCGTTTAAGCACAGATAGATCTACAACAAACTTTGCCTGCGCAAGGATACTTGACAAAGCTGAAAATGATTTATCAAACATTCCATAGTAATACTTGCTAAAATCCCCATTGTATCCTCCCAAGTATAGGTGTACGTACATTCTACTTGGACATCCAAATAATTTGATTGGCTGGTTATGTAGCTGAGCCTGTAAAATCTTGTTGGCTCTAATAATCATATCTGTGTTCTTTTCAAAACTAATTCGAGATATTGATACTGCCCCCATCTTCTCAGATGTATTAGAAGTAGTAGTGATAGGGTATTGGTAAAATGGATGATATAGAAAAGTTGATGCAAGATCATATTTGATTTTTAGATAATCTTGGACGGTTCTTCTTATCGTTACTAATTTCCAATTAGCCAAATGAGGTACAACTTTATCCGAAATATCTCTATAATCATGAATCACTAAGACACCTTTATTATTGTTGTTGTCAAACCTGACTTCTTTCTCATTGAGTCTAGTTAAGGCGTTGAAGTGAGTTTCTTTAAATAACGTTACAAAAGGATATTTTATTTTATTTATCACGTCAAATGAGATATTCTGATAGTGTAAACCGTACCCAAATTCACGTAACTTTGATTCGCTCTTCTTAGTTACCCTGAGGATAATGTTATTCTTTTTTGAATAACCGGTTTGGTGAAGAAGATGGGCAGTAAATGTTGTACCTCCGCCATATAGATATTTGTGAAGATACAGGAGCTGAGTCTCTGTCAAAAGCTGCCTTATTCAACAACGTGCATTGAATGGTGAAGATTTAAGTACTAATATTATAATATCTCTGAATTTATCTTTCACGTCTACCGTCAACAAACTCCATAAAATTTGCTTTAGCTTCCATATATGACATCTGCTTTGGAGGATGTTTAAAACAATAGGCAGATATACTTTCAAGTGGACCTGAAATTCCTCTATTCAATGCAAGTTTTGTACCTCGTACTGCATCTATCATAACTCCTGCACTATTGTAAGCATCTACTACTGTTAGCTTAACATCCAGTTCAATAGGGATATTTCCAAAATATCTTCCCTTTATTGAAATATAACAAACCTTCTCATTTTCCAAAAATTCTACATAATCGGGAGATCCTATTTCAATCGGTGCTTCATACGGTACCATGGCTGCAACTGCACTTATTTTGCTTGTCCTCTTATCTTTCAACCGATCTTCATCAATCATATTATAAAAATCCATATCTCCACCAACATTAAGTTGATAGGTGTTATTGATACGGACTCCTCTATCATGGAATAACTTGACGAGTGTTTTATGTACTACTGTTGCTCCCAACTGACTCATCACATCGTCTCCAGCACATGGAATATTTTTATCTTGAAAGGCCTGCTGCCATTTAAGGTCTGATGCGATGAATACGGGCATTGCATTGATAAAACACACACCTTTATCAAGACATTTTTCAGCGTAGAACTGAGTTGCAGCCCTACTTCCTACAGGCAAATAGTTTATGAGGATATCTGCACCGCTATCTTTAAGGACTTCCCCAACATTAACTGTAGGCTCTGATGAGACCCTGACCTTCTGGCCAAAGTGGGTTCCCACTCCATCTAATACTTCGCCCTTTTGTACTTTAACATCCATTTTTTCAACATCGGCAATTTTGGCAGTGTTATTTGGTTTAGAAAAAATTGCTTCTGACAGGTCTTTTCCCACCTTTGTATCTACAACATCAAATGCAGCAACAAACTCTATATCTCCTGGTTCAAAGTTTCCTAAATTATAAGATGTAAGCCCTATGGACTCCCGATTTCTTTGATAATAATGAACACCCTGGACAAGAGCTGATGCACAATTTCCAATACCAGCCATAGCAACCTTTATTTATTAGTCAATGTTTACTTCAGACAACAGTAGTTTATATACATATATTGCAAGACACATATATTTTACTATAAAAACAAATAAGATTGGTCTGACTATTGAAGAAACTATTGAAAATGGAACACAAGGTCGTTGGTCGATATATATCGTCTTTGGAGGCTTACTGCAAGAGCAAATAGCGAATTTATTGTTAGGATTTTTGAGTAGCTGAAATATAATTATCTGCTGACAGCATATTTTTGTTCATTACTGGGACAGAATATTTGGGAAGATGGATCAAATATATACCAAGAAATCTTGCAACACCGCCAAAAAAAGCCAGTAAAATATTTCCAGGTAAGTGACTAGCAATGCCAAATTCTTTCAATACTAGTTGTATTATGATCGTCATAAGTATGCTAGAAGATCCTATTGTAGATGTAAGTGAAGCGCCTATTTTACTTAAGCCATTTGAATATGATGACGAACTAATAAACGGAAGTGCTGAGAACAGCAAAAGGACAGTAATAATGAATATTATTGGCTGTTTGAACAATGAGATTTCATTAGACTGTAGATATGCATGATCGGTACCATATAGTGACAAAGTAATAATCATAAAACCAATTAGAATCAATCCTGAAGTAAACATAGATGCTCCTGCAATTTCTATAGATGAATACTTCGGGGTAAGTCTAGTTAAAAAGAGGGCACCACCTGCCAGGCCAAAGGCTGAGAGAATTGCTTCTATATCTCCAAAGCTAATCGCCATTGATGGCATAGCTGATCTTGCTACCATAGTGACTACTGTTCTTGTTATCTCTGTATTATGCGAAACACCGGTATTGTTATCGCTTGCTACAGCCATAATGAAACCAAGCAGTGACATACCGATACCAATGTAGTGAAATTTGGTTAATCTCTCATTAAGGAATAATTGAGCTAACAGCACTACGATAACTATGTTAAGTGGGCCGGCTAGTAGAACCTCCTTGGATGCTCCTATTCTATTAATGGAATCATATAATGTGAGTATTCCAAATGAGGACAATAAAGACGCCATAACAAGATTCTTCCAGGATTTAATAAAAAGAATTGATATTCTTCCTTTCCCCTTGAGGACATATGCTACAACCAACAACATTACTCCTGCCAAAGTAATACTTATGGCCGAAAGCACAATTGGAGAAATTCCAATAAGCGAGGAAGCTGTTAAATATTCAACAATGATCGATTCTAACGATATTGTGATTGCATAAACAAAAACTACCCATGATTTATGAATTAGCAATTTTCCTCTGTGATCATAACTTCTGGAAAATTTTCTTCAGCTAAAATATGTCTAAGATATACTTTTAAATCAAAGCACTCTCCGATGATTAATCTCTTATTACATGTCTGTTATCAGTATATGAAGCCAAAACAAGAGTTCTATATGTACAGCCTATTGATGTTATGAATCTCGCTAAAGGTTCTATTATTCCAATAATTTTATACATTTGCTCCCTAGTAATTTACTTCAATAGATAAGAATTTGTGACTATAATATTTCATATAATGATGGTAAGAGTTTTTATTCTGTTCATCCAGACAAGGAAAAATATAAAATTTATAATAATTACTAACTTAAATAACAATAAAATAAATGGCATATGAATTAGTGGTAAAAATGGGTTACTTTTATCATATTATTACCTAATAAATGGAGCTAACTTTATATATTTTGATCTATTTTGAAACTTATTTGCATTTTAATTTAAGAAGAGCAAAGAGAATACATTATTTTCTTCAGATCATACATTTGAAGCTAATAGATTGATTGTAATAGATACAATAAATGCTGATGAACATTCACGATTAACACTAACAAAAAAAGTTAAGAAGGTTTTTCCTGTTTTAGCTGGAGATACAATAGTAGTTTATCAGGACAAATATGATACAAATGAACTAATATTCAAAATACAACGTAAAAACAATATAGTTGATACTTGGTCGGTCAAAAGAAAAGATGTTGGGATTAAGGCAAACGCGAATTCTTTTATGTCTAATAACGGTTCGAAAAAGTCTTCCTATGATTTAGCTGACGTCATGCAGTATGATAACACCATCTACCAAAGGAAATTAGATACTAGTCCTGCTAATATCATATTAGTAGAGGATGAAAAAGATGTATTATGTCCTTTTGAAATGGTGTTATGTGATCAAGGATATAATGTAAAGTCCTTTGCAGAATCTAGAGAAGCAATAAAACATGTAATCGAATTAAGTAGATCCTCATCGTATTATGATTTAGCCATTCTCGATATAAGAATGCCACATATTAATGGTATTCAGTTGTATCAGATATTGAAGATACTAAACAAGGATATCAAAGTGTTATTTGTATCTGCTTTAGATGCGGCAGAGGAGATAACTGGCATATTCCCAGAAATAGAGTCAAGCAACATTATGAGAAAGCCCTTTTCAAAGGATCTTTTTATTCAAAAGGTGCAAGAAATTATCAACCAATAAGTGTGTTACGACCGATATTCTCGCCCATATAGGAGAAATGATGCTGTGAATAGTTGGACATAGCAAGCGTATTATTAATCCTGTATTCGACAAACTAATTACTTCACTTTGGACCGCAGTGGATAATGATGTGCTTTAGATAAGGAAGCAACATCATACAATGACATATTCGATGCATTTAGATTGGCGTTGAAATTCTATCGCTTTCAAGAGAAAACCGATTAACCTCTATACGTAGCTTCTGTGTGGCTCTAGTTGCTATAAGAATAGGAGATCTACAATGGTAACTTGTATAGTATGTCTGTAATCTACGTATCCTCTCTAACTGCTAAAGCCCAAGGATGCTGTGAAAGGTACTCTTTAGGCCATTGTATGTCATCAAGCATTTTCCATGAAATACCAGAATCAGTGGAGTAGAATATTCCACGATTGTTTGTAGCATAGAATGAACCTGCAATCTTAGGATTTGCTGCAAGTACAGAAATGAGTGTTCCAGGTGGTTTGGGAAGGCCGTTTGATACTATCTTCCATTCTTTTATATCATTGCTGTTACTTTCATCATCAGCATCTTCATCAACAATAGATGATGTTCTTCTATAAACCAGCGATTCCGCATCTTCAAGTGAATAGGCTTTAGTGGGCCACTCTGACGCAGATACAATAACAGTTTGAGGATCACTTGAATCAACTGCAACACTAAATAGGTAATCATAGTCACCAAGTCCTGCTACCAATCTTTTCCAGGTTTTTCCATAATCATAGCTCTCAAAATATCCATCACCAGCAGCGGAGTATAGACGTCCTGGCATCTGTTTATGAGTAGCTAGCGTGTGAGTGTCATATGGTCCTCCTTGTACTTTGTCTATCCAAGTCCTACCGCCATCATGGCTTTGCACTAGAGCTCCAGCCTCTATAGCAGCATACACATAACCAGGCTTGGTTTTATCTGACTCAATCCAGCGTACATGAGAGGTCCACGGCCTTGGAGGAAAGCTCCATGATGAAGAAGATTTTAGATCATTAAGCGAGCTCATTTTTTCCCAGGATTCACCGCCATCATCAGATCTATAGAAGGCGGTAGGTTCCGTTCCTACATATACTGTATTGAATCTGTTGCTATTATTTCCTCCTCCTCTTTCCAGATTACTTACTGAAACTGACATCACATCCGAGCTGGATATTGTTTCCTTTCCAATGCTATCCCAACTTTGCCCACCATCATCTGTTTTCCATAGTCCTCCACCAGATGTACCGCAGTATGCACAATCTGGATTGTCAGGATCAAACGCAATGCATTGTGGATGAGTCCCTTTCAAAGATTCACGCAGTTTCTTCCAACCCGTCTTTGAAGATTCAATCATTATAATAGAGTCTTCCATCGCTATCATAAGCTTAGTCGACATATTGATTAGAGTGAGTAAAGAAGCGGCATCTTGGCTATTAAACCCATCAGCTGTTCTATGAATGTATTTTAGATCTCTATCTCAAAGTATTAGCAATGAGTGAAGTCTGGAATAAAGTCTACAAATCAGACAATACGTTCTTTGGAGAGGAACCTAGTAACTTTGCATTACTTTGCATCAATCATATGAAAGCTAACAATGTAAGGAAAGTATTAGAGCTAGGTGCAGGACATGGTAGAGATACAATATTTTTCGCATCAAATGGGATTGAAGAAGTACAAGCACTGGATTACTCCACTATAGCTATCGAAATGCTAGATAAGGTGGCAAAGAAAAAAGGACTGTCAATAAAATCACAAACTTTTGATGTTGCTAAGAATCCTCTTCCATTTCCAGATAACTACTTTGATGTTGTATATTCGCATATGCTTTTTAATATGCGCTTCTCAGAAGATGAACTTCATTTTGCATTTTCGGAGGTAAAAAGGGTGCTAAAGCCTAAGAGATTGAACTTTTTTTCTGTCAGAAATCGCAACGATAAATCCTATGGTAAAGGTAAAGAGATAGAGAAAGAAATCTATGATATTGATGGCTTTCAAATCCGATTCTTCACAGAAAAGCAAATACAGGATTTGGTATCAGCTGAGGGTTTTGAAATACTGTGGATAAGAGAAGAATATGAAGAACCAGTTACACTCTGTCTTGTATCCAGCAGAAAAACCTTATAGAAAGAGGTTCACGTCTGACACACCAGATACATAATCCATAAAAGCCTTGGTATTTTCCCATTTTTTTCTGACCCTTGAGTCATTACGATGCATTTGTATTTGCTTTCGGATTATATCTTCAACCTCATTGTCGTCAATATTGTCATATATTTCACTTTGCCTATTGAGATTAACCAGTGCATATCTGTCGAACTCGTTTCTTCGATTACGAGTAGGTTCTTTTATGGGTATGCGATATTTCACAAAATGATAGAACATCGTGGAAGAAAAGTAACTTTTGTTATTCAAAACCCTCATTGCAGATAAACCTGCGATAACTCCGATCATATCAATACTCTCTACAAGATCTGCATTTTCAACCATTGCTCTGCTATAATATCCATTTCTATACTCTTGTACATAGCCCATACTCACGCATCCCCTCAGGAAAATATTCTTTGTAATCGCATAACGAATGAGATTTGTCAATAGTTCTGCAGAATGTTGAAGAGACCACCAAATAGGATTACTTCCTGTAAGATCAATATGCTTTGTACGTGGATCATCTGTGGGAAAAAATATCTGAATATTGTCAAAGATATCTTTAGTTCTTATCCGTATCCTATATTGGCCTGAGAGGTGGTTCTCCAATCTATGGATATTTTCCTCAAGTCTATTTAGGACTGAATCCCAGTCAATCAAGAATCTATCAATATCTTCAATGAGTCTTTGTCGTGTACCCAATACATCGAGAAGGATAACAATGCCAAACTCCTTATTCTGTGTACTCATTTGTTACAAGTGAATCTGATTAATGCGAAGGTTTATTCTTATTGAAAGGTTGAAGGTAAGACAATAGAGTTAGCTGTGTTCAAGATTATGAGGATTAATGCAAGGTGGTAAAACCTCCGTATTTTGACCAGGTTGGTCTGAGCATTGAGTAAATGATTTAACAACACCGTAAATAGTCTGTCCAGCAAAGTGCTTGTTAGTCTCCTTATCATCCAGTGAAATAGATATTGTCTTTCCTCCTTTGATATCTAGTATGGTATGGACATTAGTCCATGATATGCGATGGTTTATTCCTACATCCGCTAAACCTTTAACAAGAACATTTTCGCCAGGTTTTGCTGTTACGTCTATTGGGTTAGACTTAAAGTTTAGAATCTCATGCTATGATACTACTACTTCCTGTTACAGAACCAATTCATTCTTATCAGCTATGCCATTTCGGGGGAACCCTAAAAATCCAACCTTGCTATTTATCGTTACTATATTCTTTACCATAGTCAGTCTGGATACCAACCTCTATAATATAAGATGTGATCGATATATGTATGTCAAATGACTCTACTCAAAATATACCGCAAGAAGCAACCAAACTCAAGAGGTTAGCCAAAACAACAGCTAGATATATGGAAATGGAAGAATTCAAAGACTCAGATCATCATACAGGATATTTCTGCTACAACTGCATATATTTTATGAAACCAAGTCATTGTGCCATAGTGACAGACGAAGGAGCAGATGTATACGGCAAAAGCTCTGGTCAAATTGCACCACATGGAATATGTGCTTTGTGGGAACCAAATAAAGAAGAGATGCGCTAAGTAAAGGATAGTAAATCAAGTATTAAGCTCAACTATATGAGTGACAAGAATACTGTCGTCGGGTATTGACATATCCCAATGCAAGTCAATTGATTCATTTCGTTGGTGAAGCATTAAGAAAAATTGTAGAATTAGTCAGTTATTTGCTGCTGTCGCTGTTGCTGCCGCTACCAGTACTGCTGCTGTTACTAGTGGCACCGCCAGAAGTCATATTGCCGCCAGTCATATTACTTGATGCATCGCCGCCGCTAGAACCACTGGTATTGTTACCTTGTGCTACTACATGTTGAACAAAGCTGATCGCAAGCACAGATGCAGCGAGTATAGAAAAGATGATAGCTGCGTATGATGCCACAGTATGTTTGTTATACATCAAAATACTTGCATAATATTTAGATTTTATACTCATCCAAAACGAAATATAGATCTCAATATAGAATAATGTCATCTAATAGATAACATTCGACAATGGATATATTGACACTTTAACATCACAATAGATAGGTACCCTCAGGCATACTCTCATTCCATAGGTAACAAAAATCCTTGTGTTTAGAAGGTCATCATGCCAACTATGGAGTTATTTATCATCTGAACATTAAGACCAACATTCAAACAGCGGTAGCATCAAGGTCATTGGAGTTTCCCCCAACAACCTTGAAAGAGAACTGCCTTTATTAGATGTCATCTAAGAGAAAAAGATGTTCTATGTAGAATACTGATCTGACAATAGAACATGAAGATCTATAATATCATATTGGATAATATCTAAATCTTCAATTTGTAACAAAGTTGTCATTATACCTAATAGAGGAGAGTTCAAACCATAATCGTTTGTATCTTTTATTTTTCATTTTTTAATCCTGTGAGCATGCGAGTGATATCGTAAATGCTAATCCAGTCTTTTTTACCCATATCATTTGCAATCGCTGCAATATAGCTATCTTGTATATTGTTAGCATGCGAGAGAGGAACACGAACGTCAGAGGATGTTTGGAGTATGAGTTGAACATCTTTAAAAGCTGATAAAAGGTCAAAACCTACATTATCAAAATCTCTTGTACGTATTCTTTTTGCATATTGCTTTAAGCCCGGGTAAGCAAATATCATTTCTAGCACCTCATTTACAAGCTGCAAATCAATGTCGCTTTTCTCTGCCAATGCATATACTTGACCCATAACATCAAGGATTGTTAACATCACATAGTTTGCTGAAAGTTTCAAAATATTTGCTTTAGCATGTTCATTACCAACTTCAATAACCCTTTGGCAATAACTATTGAGCAATCGCTCACAACTCTTAATGGCTGTAGTATCACCTGCTACAAACGTAGTAAGCTTGCCTTCTTTAGCGGCTGCTGGATTTCCTAGCACAGGAGCTGCTAAATATAATGAGCCTTGTGCATCATGCATTCTATCTAACGTAGTAGAAAGAGATGGAGATATAGTCGATGTACCAATATGGATTGTTCCAGGTCTTAGACCAGATAGTATTCCCTTCTCACCATTGACAACATCTAAAAGTGCTGCATCATCCTTTAGGCTTGTGAGTATTACATCTGATTTTGAAGCAGCTTCTTTTGGACTAGCTGTCACAACGGCTCCAGCTTCTGCTAATGCATGAGTCTTATCTACTGTCCTATTATAAACTACAAGCTTAAATCCTGATTTTATGATATTGTTTGCTATTTCAGTCCCCATTCGTCCAAGACCAATAACACCTACATTTTGGATGGATTCTGTAACTGCTGTCAAATGTTGTTGCTCATCATCCTCGTATGTACTGCATAGGTCTGTACAATCTAAACTTTCTTGCTGCTATTTCAATGCCTATGTCATTATTCCATCAACTTGTTGGCGTTGGCTGGGTGGAAAAATTGAGTCAAATTTGGTTCGCATTCCACCTCATAATGGATAAAGCTGTTCTGAAGTGTACCTAATCTAATATTTTATCAATATCGTAGCTGTTATTACTGCAGCAACTACTCCACATTAGTTTGGATTTTCGAATTCTACTAGCAATTCAATATTCTTGATTTTCTTTGCAATTTGTTTTATTTTTTCAATGTTAGGATGTTGTTGTTGTGCTTCAATTTTATCCGAATCTGATATTATAACTTTGGTTAATTTGCTTCCGTCAGGAAGCCAGATTGTATTGACCGCAATTACCTTTATTGGGAAAAAGAGATTTTCAATAAATCTTTTGTAGGATACATCTGCTTCCACAAACCAAACTTTACTTTGAAATTCATCTTCAAATTTCCTTAAGAGAGTTGGATTTGACCGTATAGTACCAATATCAGCTCCAGATAGAGCAATAATGAAAACATCATCTACTTTAGTTGCAGAAGTCATAGAGAATTTGCTTATATCATGATCCCCTTCTGCTAATTTTGTAATTTTTATCGCTCCTTCAATATCTGCGTCTGTAAGCTGTCCTGATCGTAATTTAGTTTCGCATTTTGCACATAGTATAGCAGTTTTAGCATCAAAAGTACAAATAGGAGTTTTCAACTACTAGCAATCACCCTGCTACCACCATATGTCCTAGATTAGTAAGGTAACCGTCTTGTTCTAATTTGTCTGCATGCGCTGAAATGTATCTCCATAGAATGTCAGCCTTATCAGATTGAAAATCCCATGGAGCTACCAATACTAGATCATGATCTCTTATCCACATTTTTCGCTTAATCTTTCCACGAATACGACAAGTTCGTACCTTTCCATCTGTACATTTTACAATGATGTTATCTCCACCTACTAATTTGATTACTCGGCCCAGTAGCTCGCCCTTTTGGGGCATCACTAATTCTTTTAATGCTGATTCACTTAGTACTTTTCTTTTGCCTATTTCTTATATACACCGTAAAATATAAACAAAATGAACCTAAAAATTTATAGTTGATATGCATTTGTTAGTATCAATAAGCAGTAAAAACAATGTATTCCTGTAGATGCATGCAAGATCTGTAAGGAGTATATACGCTGGATATGTAGTAGATGCAATAAGTCAGAAGATGCTACACATAAGCATAGAGAATCTGTTGATGATATAATTATATAAAAGAAATGAGGCTCGGTAATAAACAACGGGAATAGATAGAATAAATTAAATCATATCATAAATCAACTAATGATTGAGATTGTCATCATGTCACAAGAGTTTAGATCTATTTCTGAATTAAAGAAACTACTCACCTCGAATTGTAAAGTAGAAAAGGTATATCCACCGGTTTTTGGTTCAGATGCAGAAGTAAATATAGTAACAGTCACAGTAAGATGCCAAGATGGAAAGACACAGACAATTCGTGCTTACAGGGAAGAAGCACATGCATTAAGGGAATTTCTAAGAACGTCTACATAGATTCGATTCAATCGAGTTAACTGCCATAAGGCCTAATGATTAGCAGACATGAGCATTATGTCCTAGAACGAAAACTGACTTAGTTATATTGTCTATTTGTATTATAGGCATACTCTATTTTTGTGCTTGTTCTGTTTCTTCAGCTTTGTGTTTTTCATTATAGTGTTGCATATATTTTGAGTCAGTTTCAAATACTTCATTACATTTGCTACACATAACAGGTTCTTTTTCTGTACCTTCGTCTCTGCCAGAACTCATATTACAAAATCTTAGATTAGCTCGGTATTTATGTATGGTGGCTTGCAGAAGATAATTAATTTGATACGAGAGGCCGCCTTACGTGATCTATCCTGCGCATATACTCAGCTTTACTGTCTTTCCATTATTCTTACAGCTTTGCCATGATGTTCAATTAACTTTTGCTGTTGCTCATCTGATAACCTTTCGAAATCTTTTTGATGATATAGGCAGTATCCTTTCATCTTCACATCATATTTTCTCGGCAATGATAATTCATACTCAACAAGCTCTTTATGCTTGGATCTAAGAGAATAAGGACCCATGTCAACTAGTACTGAAAGACCTTTCTTTCCCAATTTAGAATAATTCACTAGACCTTTTTTAAGATATATTAGGGGTTGAGTACCAAAATATTCTTTCATGGCATCCACAATCACAAGCGATTGCTCTCCATCATGCTTTGATATATCATTAATGCCATCATTATATTTTTCAGAAAGTACTTGTCTAACCGAATCCGTAGTTTCATAAAATGGATTTATCAGAACAGTTTCGTTATTATTAAGTTGGTTGCGTATATAGTTAGAGTAAATCTCCCTTAACGTTACTAAATCTGGATAGATTACCATATAGTGGGCGCCATATTCTGCTTGATTTAAATGGTCTAACACATTGTCAACTTCGCTATTTATAATCAAATTATCATACCATCACTCCACTATACTATGTTACTCTCATGAAAAATGAGCCATAAACAATATAACGGTTACATTCTAATAATAATAATAATAATCATTCTAGTGTTATATGTCTCTTAGATGATTCCTTCAACTACTTTATTTAAATTCTCAAGGGTAAATGGCTTTTGAAGGAATCCATCTATCTTAGTATCTGACAATAAATTGTGAAATTCCTTGTCCTGAATCTCAAATGCAGTCATTAGCACAACTTTTGCACCCTTATCAATTTGTTTTGCTTGTTTGACCAGCTCATAACCATTCATTCCTGGCATCCTAATGTCTGATAAGATAAGGCGGCAAGTCTTGCAATTTACCCTAAAGTCTTCTAACGCCATGACAGGGTCATTAAAAGTGGATACTTTGTATCCATTCTTGGCCAAGGATTGTTCAATGAGCGCAGCTATATCAGGATCATCGTCAACAACTAAAATAGAGCTTCTCCTAGTACTGCTCTTAGCATTACTTTGATCCCTGCCCAAATCCAGATCCCTGTATTTGATATTTCCGATAATTCCATATATTTGAGTTATTATTATATACTTAAGATGTCTGTCTAGATTTTATAATTTTTGGACGTATCGCATGACTATCGTAAAGGAATTATTGTCTTGGGCCCAGATTAAGGTAAAATATGCATTAATGGCATAGAGTTAGGCACTAGACAGACCGAAGCAGCAATTTGCATCATAATACAATGCAAAGACTAAGTAGACATCCATAGGTAGTAACGGGATGTGTCAGACCAACTTGACCGGAACAAAAAGACAGTAACGGAATTCTATGATTTGATGTTTAACAATAACAAGCCTAGGGAAGCCATTGAGAAATATGCGGGAGATGTATATATTCAGCACAATCCTGCAGTGGCTGACGGTAAAGAAGCTTTCATTGAATACTTTGAGCGAATGGCCATATTGTACCCTAGCAAGCATATTTATTTCAAACGCGTAATAGCGGAAGGAAACTATGTGGTATTACACTGCTTTATCACAATGCTTTTCTATGCCCTGTGAAGAACTTTTATTATCATGAGCCGTTCGGCAAAAGAATGGTCTAGTCCACAAAATGCCCTAGCATATCTAAATGTAGCAGATAGTCTTCCACATAGATCAGAGGGTGAATCCGTTTTGATAGATCACCTACCTGAAAATACTAAACGAATATTGGATCTAGGGACAGGAGATGGAAGGTTAATCAAACTGATAAAGGCTAATCATCCAGACATAGAAGCAATAGCTCTAGACGTATCTCCGACAATGCTGAAATCTGCAAGGGATCATTTTGCTGGTGATTCTAGAGTTGAGGTTATAGAACATGATCTCAGTCAACCTCTGCCAGATTTAGGCTACTTTGATGCTGTTGTGTCAAGCTTTGCAATACATCATCTTAAGCATGAACGTAAACATGAACTATACGAAGAAATTTATGATATCATCAATCCAACTGGTGTATTTTGTAACTTAGAACATGTTGCATCACCATCTGTTGAATTGCATATTAGATTCCTCAAAGCAATTGGTTATACTCCAGAAAAAGAAGATAAAGCTAATAGATTGTTGCCAATGGAAATACAGTTAGGATGGTTGAAAGATATAGGGTTTGTGGAAGTAGATTGTTATTGGAAATGGCTTGAAATGGCTCTACTAATAGGATACAAAGGATGAGCGACGCATTATACAATCAACTCGCCCTTTTCTCCATTTAAGATCGACATAGGGAATTCGCATCAACCACAGCAATCGCAACAAAAACAATATCAACGCAATAATGGCATATAGGTGATTCAAATAGCAAAAGCCAAAGCGGTAAATACATCCCACTTGACAAAGATACAGGACAGTCACGTCAATGTCAGCAACAGTAATTCCTCTTGCTTACACGAAGGCGATTAGAGACTGTGTGGAAGATAACGCAATGCAATAGTAAGTGGTATGTGGATAGTCATTTTATCAGAGGTTTTGTCATATATACCATAAATCGAACTTAGATTAACTTCATTATACTTCAAATTTAATAGTCCATTAGTAACGCTAACTTGTCTTGCGATCATAATCGGTAAGTCAACTTTTGTTCTTATTGAATCGATTCTCGATGGCTTGACTTGGATTTTAATATCTGATGCAGTTATATCAAATCCTAATAGGTTGTATTTCAAAGCTGGAATATTATAGGCAGAGGATTTATAGTTGTTAATGATATCCTGTCTTAGAGTTTCATTTGGAAATACCTGTTTTCCACTTAGATCTACAGTATATTCAAACTGTTTAGCTATGTTGCCAAATTGTTTGACTAAATTTTCAAATATGTTGCCATTATCTGCTACCATAATAATCTGACCTTTGCTGCCAAATTTTTGTTGTACCTGTGTGATAGACAATACATTATGATAACGGTAACTAGATTCTCCAAGAGATAATATTAAAGTACAAATACAAATACTAAGGAATAACACTGGTCTTCTAGCGATATACAACAGCAGGATCGCTTGTTGTGCAACGGGACGAGCATAAGAATCTTAGTTTACGATGGGAGCATAGTCTCTGACATCACATTTCTACGCCAGCTGGCTAAGGAATCAATCAAACTAGATCAAGAAATAGCTTGAGTTGCAAGTATCAAGGACTTCCTCCTTCAACTATAAAGAGATCTTCTTGATACTTTGGTAGGAAAGCTAAAGTAGTAGTCTGCATTCCAAAAACTGAAGCTAAAACCTCATTTGAATAGGCACCAAAAGACCCTGAAATACCAAGATCCGCAGTAGATAATGATGGTGTATTGGATAAAGAAGCAACATCATACAACGATATATTCGATGCATTCAGACTAGCGTTGAAGTTCTATCACTTTCTAGAGAATATTGATTAATATTAATCATTCAGGGGCATCTAAATGAATGAATGAATGGACAAATTAAAGGGTTACAACGATTGATATTATACGTATTTTTGGCATAACTGCTACTACTTTCTCTGGTCTAAATTAATTAACCAATATTTTTTTCCTTTAGCTTGTTTTAGCTATGAGATCGTGACAACGAATAACGTATATGAAATTCACAGATATCAACATGACAATTTTGAGTATGTAGTTGCAAGGACAAATAAATACACAAAGGAACAGGTAAGAAAAGATATTGAGAAAATGAACGAAATGTTAAGTGATGAAGCAAAGTCTCAAGGAATAAGGTATGTCTTCGCTATAGGATCTATGTCAGATATGATAAAGCAACGCACAAAGAAGACTCAGAGAGGAATGGGAGCAGGAGAAGAAGAGCAGCAATCATTTCCAATTATGTAACATTTTTAATACAATAATAATCCAACGGAGACTAATTAATACATAATAATAATTCAACTTAACAAGTCAATAAAAATAAAGACATACATAATGAGAGGCTATCAAATACTTACTATTGAATAGAGTAGCAGAGAATTGGGTTAACTAATACTCTGCAGATTAAACTGTTTCTTGAAAAAGTCTTGGAATTCGCTATCAGACATTCTTTTTCTTGATTCCAAAATCGTGGCTGCGTCTTTTCCTACCACATGTCTGAAATTAGGATTATCATCTTTAACTGCTTGTAGAATCACCTTTGCAACTTCAGATGGATGTATAGCATTTTGTACCATTTGTTTGAACGATTCAGACATATTATTTTCTATTTGTTTATATTGTGAATAATCGGTGTTATCACCACTTCTTTCTGCCTTTGCAGCCATCTTCCAATTCTTCCAAAAGTTTGTGCCTACGGCTCCAGGTTCTATGAGTATAACCTTTATTCCAAATGGTCCAAGTTCATACTGTATAGATTCAGATAGACCCTCTAAGGCAAATTTAGTCGCATGATATATAGAGTCAAGAGGAATTGCAACCCTACCTCCCATAGAGGTTATGTTAACTATTCTACCACTTCTTTGTTTTCTCATTATAGGAATTGCTGCCTGCATTACTCTTACTGCGCCAAAGAAGTTAGTTTCAAATTGAGCCTTTATTTCTTCCATTGAAGTTTGCTCTAAGGCTCCAACTAATGCGTATCCTGCATTATTTACTAAAACATCAATCCTGCCATTTTCAGTTACTATTTTATTAACTGCATCTAATACCGACTTATCACTATCAACATCTAGTTGAAGGAGTTTTAATGGAAGATTTTCATTTTTTGCTATATTTGTTATCGGATTCGATCCTCCATTATCTATCTTACGCATCGTCGCATAAGTGTGAAATCCATTTCTTGCCAACTCAAGAGAAGTCTCAAATCCTATGCCAGTAGAGCTACCTGTTACAACTGCAACTTCTTGTTGTCGTACCATTTATTGTTAGGTAATAGTCTTATACATGTATATAATGCAGCAAGTTTACAAATTATATAAAATAATAGTGTGCACTATGACCAAGCCATTTTATAAATAATCGTAGCCTTCCTTTCTTTCCTTAATTAGGAACTTGCATATTAAATCTCCTTTTGCTGCTCTATGTGTTGTCTCGATTTTTGCATCAAGGAGTTTTTCGAATAACTCTGTTTCAACACAACAAGCTTCCCAGTGCTTTTCAGCTATGTGTATAATCGGACAGTTATATTCTAGGAGAACATACTTTCCTCCTCTATCCTCTCCTTGCCATATTCCCACATTACTACTACTACCATTGCTCTTAGAAATCATCTTCTTTGATTCAGCCATATATCCTTCTTCATCCCTTATTTTTGCTAATTCCTTAACACGTTTATCAAAATCTAAATTATTAAGGCGTTTGTAATATTGATCAAAAAGTTCGCTTTGACGTTCACGCAGAACTTTTTCAACAGCTTCGTTTCCCATATTTCTCTCAATAAAGTCAAGAGCATGGGTAGCAATTGCGCTGTATGATTTTGGAAACACCGTTTTACTTTGACTCGTTAGCTGATAGACCATTCTTGGTCTGCCAACATGCCCTCTAGCTTCCATACTTTCTACTAGACCTCTTTTTTGTAAAATGGTAAGATGTTTATGAACTGCCATTCTTGATATCTTCATAACATTTGCTAATTCTTCAAGTCCTGCTTGTTGCATGACTTTAAGATAGTAAAGCAGCTTCTTCTTTGGTTCGCTAAACCCATCGGCAACGTTTCTCTCAATGGTTTTTGTATTAACAGAGGGATGACGCAAATTATAGAAGTATTTGTATAACTTATTCATAAACCATTTGGTTTACAAACAAATAGTGAAACTGCATCTGGTATTATCTATGCGTTAAGCAATTTATATAATTTGTAAACGTCAGAGTTTATAAATAAAGATCAACCAATGATAAATATGGGTAATATCATAGAGAGAATTAAAAGAGAAATATTGAGTTGGCCTAATGTTACTGCCGAACCACATAGATTTGGAGGCATCGAATTTCGTGTAAATAAAAGGGAAATGGGTCATATACATGGCGAGAATGTAGCTGACATACCATTTCCAATGGTAATCAGAAATGATCTTGTAAATTCTGGTCGTGTATCGCCTCATCATGTACTGCCAAAGTCAGGATGGGTTAGCTATTGGATTGATCAGAATAAAGGACAAGAAGAACATGAGGTATCCGCAGTGCTCGAACTATTTAAAATGAGATATGAACAACTTAAACCTAGAGTTCAAACTAAACAAGAAGAACATATGTCTCTGCATAACTAATTTTTGGCAATACCAAGGAAGGTGACATATTGCTATCAATCCAGACAAGTTTGATAAATAACCAGTTGCATATTTTGGGTATTGCTGGAAGTATGCGACAAGATTCCTATAGCACACAAGTACTTAAAATGGTTCTCAAAGAAGCAAAGAAATACAAAACGGACACACAGATACTTGAATTGCGACAAGTAAATCTTCCTCTCTATAATCCTTCGGCTTTATACGGAAATGGCAACGATAAAGTCATTAATGCTGTCAAATGGGCTGATTCAATTATATTATCTTCTCCTGACTACCATGGCTCCATGTCAGGCGCAATAAAGAATTTTCTTGACTATTTTTGGGAAGAATTTGCTGGAAAGACATTTGGATACATTGTGGCATCGCATGAAAAAGGGTTGACAGTTGCAGATCAGATGCGGACAGCTGTTCGTCAGTGTTATGGATGGAGTATGCCTTATAATATATCAATAAATGGAGAAAAAGACTTTAATTCAAAAAGAGAGATTATAAATTCTGGATTAGCAAACAGAATAAAAATACTCGCACGTGATTTGTCAATCTATGGTAAATTGATAAGAAATCAATTTTTGACGGATATCGCAAAAAAGGACTTATCTGAAACATATGCTGCATATTATAGGAATAGCTACAACTAGAAGAATCTACGAGAATTGTATTTAAGCCCCTTTGATGTTCTATTTTTTGTAGGGATAGTGGTAGTAACTTAGTTTACTCTATTAAGTTACCATATCGTAACTTAAACCCATCCTAGTTTCAATATCCTTGTGTATTAATGATACATCTAGTAGCAAATAAAAGGTAGAATAGGAACATCGGTATTAAGAAGAAATGCCATATGTCGCCTACAGCCTGCATGAAAGGCTATTGACGATAAGGAATTCAAGAAGAAAAAACCATGGATATATCTACATTATATCAACATCTAAACGAACTTGAGAATCTAGGAGCTTAGTAATCAAGTCTGCATATCGATTTTTATCATTTCAATCAATACTACTTCCACTTTCAATCTATCTTCCCTCTCTTAGATTGCATCAATAGTTCTTGTCGTAATTCTTCTGTGAGCGATTGAGACTCCTCTGGTCTTCCAATATACTGTGCACGTGAGTTTTGAAAAGCAGTGAAATACCAATTATTATTGCGTTTTACAGCAACAATAGTGTGAATAGAATTTCGCTCTGGTTCTATGTCTGACTGTCCTGCCATTACAGTCCCACCAACTGCAATCATAATAGCAACATCCACAGTCACAAATCGTATACTTCTGACTTTTCCAATAAGTCTACTACCTCTAAGAAATTTGTCGAAAAGCATCTGGTGAAATGAAGCAATTTCTTGACGTCCTTTCATGTATGTACCATCAAACCCAATAAAGTCGCTATCGTCAGTGTTAGGAGCAGCAAATGCATTTCCGCTAGCCTTATTCCAACCATCAATTGTTCTTTGATAAAGCTTTCGTATGGTTGTTTCATCAGATCCTGAATCTGGCAGTGTTGAATCCATGGTTTTCGCTCTGCTCTCTATAGTCCTTTCCAAACCTTCCATGCTTGGAATAGAGATTCATACTGATCTGATTTAGGACCTACTACTCCTAACTGTACCATCAAGCTAAGGTCATCACGAATTGCTGTATGTTCTACTATCTTCCCATCTATAATGCGATGAATATGAACTGCACGATAATTGATTTTATTTCCTGTTGGTGGAATGACAAAAAAATTTCCGGTATGTTTGCCAGTTACATTTACTATTGATACTACCTTATCTCCAGCTGCAACTGTATCTTGTTCTTTGTAATGAAGATCGGTAAATGCACTTCGTAAATTTCTTATCGTATCTATAAATTCTTCTGGTCCTCTAAGTTTAGATCTCACTGGATCTATCTGTGATTCATGATTGAAATATTGTGGACTAATGAATTCACGAACTCTGTTTACATCGCCAGAGTTGAATGCTTCAAATACTTGTCTGACTATCATGACGTTTTCTTCTTCTATTGTTCTATGCTCTATCTCTTTTTCTATTTCTTGCCTTTTCATACTCAATATACCTATCCTACATGATCGCTTGGAATTTGAGGTTGATTGGCATAATTGTAATTACTGCTACTATTCGCATTCTTAGGTTCAATACTACAGTCAATGCACTATTATCCTCTCCTTTAGAACCAAGTATGATTTTAGTAGTCTCAGGAGAATTGATTATGCTTTCAATCTTCAGTTCCATTGAATCCATTTCGTACTCACTAAACCATTTTGTAATGCCTTGCAAGTCAATTGAGAATAATTGGAAAAAATCCTCTCCCTTAACCTCTGATATGTATACATCCATCTCTCTTTTTGGTCTTGGAAAGACCAATTCTATAGACTTCTTTTCACTCTTTGATGATGTCATGCCATTAGAAGATTACTTACGATATAAATAGTTTATGTTCTAAGATATCTATTTTATAAGATATATACTTAGCAAACATTTTATATGGTGATGGAGTCTATATTGATAGGATGCTTCAGGATAACAAGACTAAAACGATGGATCACTCACAGTTATTAGATTCGCTTGAGGAACAGTCACGGGAGCTAAGTACTCGAACTGTTATTTTCCACCATTTGATTGGTGAACGTCTTGGACTTAACCCAACCGATCATAAATGTTTGGATGTTATCATAAGAACTAGGACACCAATGACTGCTAGCCAATTAGCCGAAGAAACTGGTCTTTCTACAGGTGCAATCACAGGTGTTGTAGACCGTTTGGAAAAGGCTGGCTATGTTAAGCGTAAAAGAGACCAAAATGATAGACGTTTAGTATTCATAAAAGTCCTAACGGATAAAGCCCTGGTGAAGTTAAGCCCGATATTTGATCCCATAAAACAAGCAAGTAGGAATCTCTATTCAAAGTACAGTGATGAAGAATTGGCAATTATTTTAGATTTTGTTATTAACTGCAATAAGATGACACAAGAGATAACTGCGAATATGAAGAGAGAACAATAAATGAGAGAACAAAGAGCAAGAGATAGTGCAACTGAGATGATTTGATGCTAAGAGATAGGTGCTTAAGAAAATGCTTTTGAAATATAGATAAAGCTAAATAATACGGCGATGAACCCACTTATATGCTGGGTTCAACTCCCTTTCGGCCCATGTCAATCTTGTCCCTTTATTTAGGCACACTTTGTAATAATGTGCGGAACAGTAAACTTGTTTATCTTAAAAGAAAAAGACCCTATGGCTGCCTTTATGTATGGCTTACGAGCGCCTGATACAAGAAGACAGTATCCTCGTAGATTCCAATATTTCTTGAACTTTTTATCGATTCTTGGAACACCGGAGGAGCAAGCCAAGCAATTTACGCTAAAAGCTAGAGCAAAATAAGTAGTATATCATGCAGACAACCGATAACGTCTGACAATAACCATATCGGCCAAAGAACAGGCAAAAAGATACCATTAGATCAGGACATTAATGAACACCATGACTGTCCGGTGCGAAATTAATGTAGTCCAAGTATTTGGCTCGTTAAGCAACAAGGTTAATCTTGACATGGCTAATAGAATATATATACTTGATTACCATACATGAAGATCTGGATACGATAACTTCGATATTGTATCAGGCTTTTGAATTACCTTCATTTAAAAGAGACTATGATACTGCATTTGGAAAGATAGCTAATATCTTGTCTCGTTATGGAATTGTTGAAAATCCAAGAAATTTGCGCTTTAGATTTACTTTGTGTATGCAAGAGTATTTTGATTCTATTCCTCAACATCAATGGAATATAAAAGATCCTGCTTTTATCAAGGAGTCAGAAGTATTCGCAATTACAAAGTTTAGAGAATGGGTAATCGAACAGATTACGTAACCAAAATAAATATTATTATCGTAACTATGACTTCATTTTATATTGCATTGCTGGGTAGGTTCATTTTGCGGCGTTCTTGATAGTAATGGCAATAAGAAGAGTGCATTTCCAAGAGGAGTTATCGCTGCAAGTGATGTTATAACATTAATTGAAGACATGGGTAATCAAATACCAAATAGATCTTGGATGCTTTATCTATTAGAATTATTCAATATCCAGAATATACCAGCTGAACTCAATCTCATATGTTCATTTAATAATGATGGAAAATTTGATGCTATATTCAATGGTGTAAACCAATACCAGTTCAAGCAAATGTCGCCCATTGTCGGACATTCATATATTCGCCAAATTATCATGAATTCCCAAAAACAAATTATTAGTTATCTACTGGAAGATCGAAACACAAGACAAAGAGAAAGGTTTGATCTATCATTGAAGATAGGACAAGAGTTTGTATTTGAAGGGCAAAATCTATTTACTGGAATTGAGTGGTGGAATAAAATTGGTAACTTTCCGTACCAGATAAGATATAATGTAGAAGTATCGCAGCTTATGTATGGTCTATCTGATAACCCTTCAGATCCTGAATCCATAGTCTACATACCATATAATTCATTAGTACCAAATAGTGAAGGAACAAATATTCAATATCCAGTTTCCTTCCATAATCTGAGAATTGAATCAGGTTGCATATGCTATGGAGTTAAGTCTGGCAATTGTAAGAATGGTCTTAAGTATGTACCATTGTAAAAAACCATAATAATTTGATACTTCTTGTTGGAGCAGCAATGTATTCGCTTGCTAAAAGCGACAAGCGTTCGAATGTAGTTTGATATTGTTTTTACTCGAATCTTTAATTTGCAAAACTCAAATGGTGGCAAATATAATATATCCTCCTTATGCTGCAGCTGCTTGCAAACAACTCAAGTATAAAGGTAAGTTAGTTTAGTCAACTATCTAATTAGACGATTATTAAGACCTTAACTAGCTTTTTAAACATAGACTGTAGATTAGTGTTATAGCTGATAGCAATGAAAACTCTTCTTATTCTGCGTCATGCCAAAGCTGCACCTAAAGGTCCCAATATATCAGATCATGACAGACCATTAGATGAGATTGGAGAGGCTGATGCATTACGTATGGGTAAGCTGATGAAGGACAAAGATATGATCCCTTCTCTTATTATAAGTTCATCCGCACTTAGAGCTAAATCAACAGCTGAGCTTGTAGCCAAAGGATGCGGCTATCAAGCAGATATTGTTCTTAATCATTCACTTTATGAGGCTACATCAAAAGACTATCTATCCATATTCGAGACACTTTCTAACACATGTGATAGCGTGCTTATAGTAGGACATAATCCAACAGTAGAAGATACATTACAAATGCTTACAGATTCATCAGACGTAATGGGAATATCATCATGCACACTGGCACATTTCAGTCTACTGATAGAAAAGTGGTCCGACCTTAGCAATAACAACAAAATAGAACAAGGGAAGGTTGTACTGAGAGAGATAATACAACCAAGATAGAGTAAAGATATAGAAAGATACTATTATTATCATTAGTAAAGGAGTGCTATCCTATGATGCTCGACCTATTAACCAATCTTACCGCATATTTTGTACTGAATTACCAATAGTAGTAGAATTGAGCACAGAAAACTGTTTGAAACTGACGGATACATAATATCTGAACATAACTCATCTAATATCACATTCTATAGAATAACCCGAAAGGGCATGGACGAATACGAGAAATGGATTAAAAAATTTCTTGACGGCAGAGTGGGCTGCCTAGCTTTTCAATATCAAGTTTTATATCACAAATCTTGATATATGATTATTCATAGGTCATCTGTTTGACACTAGTCTGATTGCTAGTGGTGCTGTTAGAACCAACTGTAGAGTTAGAAGAAGAAGGAGGTGGTGTTTGTGCACTGGCCATTGTCACTATTATAGATAATGAAAGTAAGTCCAGTCCAATTACCGATAACAAAAGCAGCGACATGGTTTTAGTATGATCGCCCTTATACAGGGTTTTTTCATAGCTCATTTGTTATATGCCATTTGTAAGCAATAAACAGTTTAAACATTTCATAGAGAATATTTGTACTATCTTTGTGTGTATGTACTATTTGAAAGACTGCAAGGCAAATCATTTTGGGTATGGAATATCTGGGAACACAAAAGATATGCTAAATGTTCCTATTAATGTAGGAGTGGGCCTCTGGAAGACCAAAAGGTTCCACCTGACGTTTTCCACTTTTTGTAATCAGATATAATTTTATGATGATCAAATGCAAAGTTGGTGTTATCAACTTCTTCGAAACTTATCCATTCTATTTCATCTGCATCATCTTGTGCTAGTGCTTCGGCTATATTATTAGCAGAAATCTTTCCAACAAAAACAGTCGACATGAGATGTCCTCTTGGGTCTCTATTAGGATCTGAATAAACACCTAATATATCAACTAGTTCTATATCCAAAGATGTTTCTTCCTTAGCTTCTCGTTTCGCTGCATCTTCTACGCGTTCCCCCTCATTTACAAATCCACCTGGAAGAGCGAAAAGACCTCTGAATGGTTCTTTTTTTTAACTAGTAGAATTTGAGAATCTTTTTGAATAATAATGTCTACAGTAGGTACTGGATTTTTATAATGTTGTTCTTTCATATATGCGTTAGAAGAGCAAATAAACAACTAAAAAATCAATCGATTCCATTAAAGTAGCTAAGAAATTCCATAATCAAATGAGATATTGTCGTTATATATATAGAGGCAATATTCAATTGCTTGACAACTATAAAATGGGTACGAATATGCTATTCTACCTAAGTTAGTTTACTCAACTAGTTATGTCGTTAAATACAGAATACTCAATAAATATACTGACATACATAGCACTACGATGCATCCGGAATTACTAGCCAGAGCCGTATCAGGTATAACATCTCCTCGTACTAGTATCGATGAATTCATGGCTAATTCTATGATCTTTAGCAAGAGTGTAGCAAGAGAGGTTCTCCATTATTTGCGTCTTAGGGGTATAGGTTCTATTTCTAATGGGATTATAACGTTCCTTCCACCTGATAGGTTGAAGACTGCTCTAATGGCATTGCAAGATGGATGTGATATTGAAAGAGTGTCGATTGCGCTAACCTGGAGAGATTTCGAAGCTTTGACTGTAGAGGTGCTAAAGAGATTTGGATATAAAACGCATCTGAATGTTCGCTTTAAGAAACCACGATGCGAAATTGACGTAATTGGAATAGATTCAAGACACGCGATTGTAATCGATTGCAAACATTGGAAAAGAAGTGACATTTCATCAATTTCCAAGTATGCTAAAAAGCAGCTAACAAGGACACAACATTTGCTGCAAAGCAAGACAACAACTATAACATCTGCTATGCCTGTTTTATTGACTCTGCATTCTGAGAGGGTCAAATTTGTTAATGAAGTTCCTGTAATACCTATTAATGTACTTCCTTCTTTCCTATACGAATTTGATTGGAATTGCCAAGAGGTTCATATGTTGTCCAATGATTGAACACAACACACTTAGCGTTTATTTTAATTTAATGAAAAGATAATAAAAATATCCTAATTCATACATACATCTTACTTCTCCTTGTTGAAATCCATAAAGCTTGACACTTTGAAGATTAAGAATCTAATGCTGTACGATCTACTTGAACAATCAGGTACTCGTTTAGCACGATTTCATAAGCCTATTTAGCATGCTTTGAAATTTGCATATTTCAAATGACATCGTTACTCAGAGAAGGTTATATTTACATAACATAACATACTACCTACAATAATATGTCAGATTCAATAATTCATCATATTTGAAAAAATGGAATGTATATGCTACTAGAAAGATATTAGATCCCGCGATACCCATTATAGCTAAAGAATGCAGTGTTGTCTTAAACAATAAATCAAGACCACCAACAAGAAGCGAGCTTTTGGCTGGAGTGCGTAATAAAGATGCAATTCTCTGTACATTGTCAGATAAAATAGATCAAAAGGTCATGGATACAGCCGGGTCTTCACTTAAAGTTATTAGCTCTTACAGCACAGGCGTTGATCATATAGATATCAACGAAGCAAGCAAAAGGGGCATATATGTAACAACAACTGGCGATATACTTACTGAGGCAGTGGCTGACCTTACTTTTGCTTTAATCCTAGCTACATCCAGACGCCTTACTCAGGGTTATGAGATGGTAACTCAGAAACGATGGAAAATTGGATGGGATCCAAATCTTCTATTGGGTTCAGATGTTCATGGCATGACTATGGGAATTTTTGGACTGGGTAGAATAGGATCGGCTGTAGCATGTAGAGCTAAAGGATTTAACATGCGTATAATTTACTATAGCCGACACGGTAGAAATATTCAAATCAACAATGAGCTTGGCGCAAAATATGTTAGTATGGATGAACTCGTAGAAGAAAGCGATTTTCTATCTCTTCATTCCTCTTTGAATAGTGAAACTTATCATTTAATTGATAGATCAAAACTCAGACGAATGAAAAATACTGCCTACTTGATTAATACCTCAAGAGGCTTGCTTGTAAATGAGCAGCATCTGATTGAAGCTTTGAGAAGGAAATGGATAGCAGGAGCAGGGCTTGATGTATTTGAACAGGAACCTCCTTCACCAAACAATCCATTATTGAAATTGAAAAATGTGGTATTACTGCCACATTTGGGTAGTGCTACGCTTTCGACTAGAACAAGAATGGCCGAAATAGCGGCAAAAAATCTACTAAATGTTCTGAATGGAAAAAGCCCGATTTATGCTGCAAATCTAGAAAAGAGGAAGTAGACAAAACATCCTGTCATCTGTAGATGTACTTTTACCTACAGCTTGGCATAGGAACGCAGCAGAAATATTTCTTTCGTATATGTTTTAAGCAATTGAGAAATTCGGGGAAACCTAGTACTTCTGTTTCATTTGATAATAAGAATTCTGCTATAATAATAATTTTAGCTGTGCAGACAAGTGCAGTTGATTAAAAATAAAGTTATAAGCCGAGTTTAATATCTGCTCGGTACATTGGAAACTTATGATCTTATAGATTTTTTTATTTCAAGGAACGATAAAATATTTCCTCCAAATAAAATAAAGGAATCCATTGAATCAATACACAACGATATCATTGTAAGGAATATGTACAAAGGAATTGGAGTGTGTATTGTCAGTCAGATCATAGAACCAGCTGATCTTGAAAAAATCTGCAAGTACTATTTAGTATGGCACAAGCCAGTTAACAGTAGCTATCGTCAATATACCGGTACCACTGCCAACTTTCAGTTTAGCGAATACGTAGACGAATTCTTATATGATCCAGCAGAGTTGCCATCGCGTAACAAAGTTCAGGAATGCATCGAGACATTGAAAAATGGTTGGAACCATCCAATTGAAATTATTGTAGCATTCGATACTGCTATAAATAAAGGTTTGATAGTTGCTGGTACTGAACCTAGTTTGGCATTATATTATATCAAACAGACTGAAGAAGACAAATCACAAATGCTACTCCAACAAAATGCTGTTGTAAATCTATGCCAAATGAATTCGCTGCATTGTAGAAATATATTTTATCACGATTTTGCACGACTCTTTCAAGCTGACAAATTTAAGTAACCGCTGTCTATGGCATGTACAGCTCACGAAAGTCCGGTATCAAACGACATATTCTGACCAAGCATGTAGGAAATGCCAGTTTGTATCATTTGTAGATTATTTAGTAGGTAGGAAATGGGTATTTACTGGCCTAGCCTGCCGCCAACATATCTAAAGAAGAACGATGATAATAAGAAGAAGACGAGGATAGATTACATGAATATCATTAAAGAAGAATTAATACGAAAATCTGCTAGACAAAAAATAGGATTCTAATTATCAGTTAAATTTGGGGGGCAACAACGGTCGTACTTGAAAATCCTCCATTAAATTTTCGATGTTTACAATTCATTGATGAATTGCGATGTTGCACGCGCTAGTATAAATGGGATAAGAAAATAATCAGATCTGAAATGGTAGTAGATCTTTCAAATTTGGCAAATATCGATACCATACTTGGAGGAATCTTTGGCGCTACGGCCTTTTTTGGAAAGTCTTCGACTTCATTGTGTCACAAACAGGATTCATGGTACCTAAATTAGAGTGTCGAAGTGAAGATTATAATAATAAATGTTATACTATTGCCAAAACTTCGTTAGAAAATACAAGTAGAAGACCGATATACATTAACAACGCTTACTTTTTATTAACATCTTCTTCATTAGAAAATGATGATGGTATAAAAAAATTATCAATGGATGTTCACATAAAAGAATTAGGAGATAAGCGAATATCTCCAGAACTATATGAAGCATGTATAAATGATCAATGCAAAGAAATTCGTAAAATAGACGGGGACATAACCATAATATTTAAGATCTTACCTTACTATACATCCTGTATTCTAGTCTGGGTAGTTTTGCACTCTATCTTCCGGTATAGTAAGCGAAGTACAAAAGCACGGAATATGGTCAATATACTTTGGTGTTATAGGCAAAGATTGGTACCGTAAGGTTCTTAGAAGACGCTCTGACTTCCGTGTAGCACATGACGAGCTCATTGTGTGAAATCTGAGGTTATAGAATTAACACCGAGTGTTGTTAATAATATTCCCGCGTATAAAATTGTAGATACATATACTGATCCAGATATATTTGGAAATGTCAAGACAATGGACATTTTAATTCTAAAAGCAAATAAGCTCTATGAATTGAAGTCCACGTCAGATCCTGAAAAATATGATATTCTACTATCAACCGTCCAGAGAATGATTGATTCATTCCAATAACTAATTGACCTCGACGATGTTAAGTGTTGAGGATCAAGGCTAAATATATCCAATGTAAAGTGACGTCTGTGAAGATTTCGTATGTATTAATTTCCTTCACGATAATAACTCTAGTCCTTTCTATTATTATGCCAACATCAATAACAATAGCAAGATGTCCTAATGGTACCCACAAAAGCCCAAGCGGAGACTGTGAGGCAGTAGTGCCGCATACGGGATTACCTAGATGTCCTAATGGATTTCATAAAAGTCCAAGCGGAAACTGCGAAGAGGTGAGTTCCTTATCGTCACCACCGTCAGGAAGTAACGATGGTTCTGCTTCCACTGAGGATGATGATTCAGTAGCTTCTACAACTCCATCTTCACCTTCTCGTATCACACCATCTAGTGTCCCGACTTCGAGTAATGGATGTGACCAAACTCTTTGGAATCATGTCTATAACCCAGCGAGGTTGCAAGTAGTCGATAATTGTAAATCTGTTACCGGTGTAATTGAAAGCAAAAGGGTTGAGAAGGATGGCGATTTTCATATAAGGGTAAAACTAGATCCCCAATTTTCGAACTTGATTAATTCAGCTAACATAAAAAACCAGTTTGGAGATTTAGTTGTCGAACCAATATGTGTAAATAAAGTAACACAGGCTGATGCTATCCCAGCTTGTCAGAACTTTCGCCAGGATATTAGTATCCCACCAATCGGCAGTCATGTAAAGGTTATTGGTTCGTATGTTTTGGATACAGAACATGGCAATTGGGCTGAAATACATCCTGTCACTTCGATAACAACAATACCATGAACAACATAAGAAAAAGACAGCATTTTTATGTTGAGGAAAAAAATCTTAAAATTAGATATAATAATGACGATTGTGTTGTCCTCGCCAAATGACTTGGAAATTAACACATAATAATGAAGCTATCGGCGAATGGTCAGAGGATTTAATTGATAAAACGGCTCGGAAATTAAAGAAGCTGTCTAAATCTCAAGAAACTATTGAAGCGTTAAGTATTGTTGCTGAATATCTACCAGATCCGATTCGAGATGCTGTATCATGAGTTAAGTACATGCTAACAGAGAATAAGTTGGAAAAAGAACAGATAAGATACATATACACCATAGATAAATGATGTTGTATAGTTTTATTGTCGGGAAATGCCAAAAGTACAAGAACAGGGAAACAGTTTACCCTCATCGCTTCATTATGCATTAACGGATTCCCAATGCAACAAATGTGGAGCACAGTTAGAATGGAGTGCAGAGTTTAATGATATCAATTCACCAAAGTATACAGCACGACATTGCGGTCAAGACTACCTAATAACTATAGACAACGTCAAGGTCGAAATGATTAAACATTCCATTACAGAACAAGGAGCAAATGAAGATAATAATAATTCAGAGCGGGAGGAAAATGAGAAACCGAAGGCCATATTGATAGCAGAAGACCTAAAAAATAATAATAATAGACCACTATTACAAAGGAAAGCAAAGTTAGGAGATGGAAGTCATATTGCTGCTGAAGATAGATGAATAGTCGACTTGGTCTTTCGACAAACCATTACATTAGACAGAGAATGTGAAATTCCCTGATCTAATTATTTGGTAATTTCAGGGGATATATAATTTAGTCATTTGGAAAGGATTCTCGAAAATGTGTTAGACAAAACATAGGCATCTAATTAGAATTCGGGCAGCATTTTTATTCATAGAATATAAGAAAGGCTAGATTACTATGAATAATAATTCAAGCATATCAAATAAGAGAGCAGAACATATAAACAAAAATACACAAATCAAAAACATCTTCTAACCTTTAGAAGCTTTATAGGCTACCTGACGTCATTGTGATTATATTATGGCAATGAAGCGAATTGAAGCGTTTATTGCATCTGAGAAAACTCCTTACGTATTATCCGCTTTAGAAACACTAGGCTTGCAGGCTACTTTTTATGAATCTAAAGGAATGGGGAAAGGAGAAAAATATACAGTGAGTTCTGGTAAAGGATCAGGAACTCAAAAGATGGCGTATTCCACAAGAACTATATTAATATCAATTGTCGATGAGAATAAGGTCGAGGAAGCAATTTCGAGCATAAAGGAAGCAGCAAGCACAGGAACAACTAGTGGAGGAATAGTTGCAGTTTCATCGGTTGAAGATTTAAGGATAATTTGAGCGTAATAACAGGAAAGACTATCTACTGCCCTTTTAAGAAATAACTACATAAATAAACTAGCAACTACCGTGAATAACAAAGTGAATGAAAAGGCATAACATAACTGTTGGCATTTTTTCGATTATACTCATTATCAGTGGGTCATTTGGAATTATGACCATTCCCTTTGCATACAGCCAAACAAATCAGACAAGTTCATTTGATGTACAAAATATACCAGCAAAAAAGGTTCATGTTGGAGATATAGATATTGCA
>DATFDI010000090.1:0-12152 GCA_035252175.1 Nitrososphaeraceae archaeon | reverse complement strand
TCTTGGCATTATTCACTAGGTTTATTTTAAAAGACTTGTCATCTATATTCTGTTCACCAAAATATCTCTCTAAAGCATCACCAATGATAAGCAATCCTTGTTTCTCATACTCAGATACATTCATACCATGATCATATTGAGTGTGAGAATATAGTGATGGATGTGATCTTTTCGACAAACTAACAGCGGAAGAGGAATTGTCGGGGCTACTAAATATAGTATTGATAGCGGCTAAGCGACTGTTGACTAGGCGTAGATTCGTCAAGTCTCCAAGTGTACAGCAGGTCAAGAGATGATACCAAGCTTTAGCTGATCCTGTTCAAGCATGGATAGACGAAAGATGTGTATTAGGAGCGAAATGCAATGGAAATAAGAAATTGCTCCAGTCTGATTACAAACAGCAAATACACTAAACTACATTTTGCTGTCTAATAAGATAACAGATGATAGAGTAAATTGGATAAAGATTGATGTTAAGGAAAAATTTGTTCGCCAGTATACCTATCTATTATTCTGATTGCTTTTGTTGGACAAGTCTGAGCCGCTGCAAGTATGCTATCAAAGTCAGCTCCAGTTTCTGATTTGACTATGGCCTTTGGATTTAATATTTTATTCTTGTCGACTACGAAGACTTTGGGTGCAAGTGTTTCACAACTGCCAAATGCCATGCAAAGAGAGGGTTCTACACTTAAGTGAAAACGACCCTTCGGAATATCAATGGATTGTGTTTTTAATTCAGCACCTGAATCATTATTATTATTATTCTTTATTTTTGTATTTTCATTACGATTAGGATGGTATGATGAGGATGATTGATCCGATGGGACTTGATAATAACGATTATTATTGTAGCCGCCATCATCATTGTCTGCTACTTTATCCTCCTGATGTGGCCAATAGGTATCAAATGGCGTTTCATCGTATTCTCTTCTTTTCTCCCTATTGGACAGAACCTCGAAGGCGGCGTTAATTTTCTTTATCATATCTTCAGCAAAGTCTGAATTATTCCTATCAGGATGATACTTTTTAGCTAGGAGTCTATACGCTGCTCTAATTTCAGTGTATTTAGACTTTTCAGATACACCAAGAATTGCGTAATACCCCTTAGAATCCAAGAGACATAGCCGTATATCATACACACAACAAGCAGGGTAAAAGCATTGCTATGTATAGCAGATTGAAGACTAATAACTTCAGCGACTTAAGCATATGTAAGAATAGTATCATATAACAAAGTATTTGATATTTATCTATCCTATATCCAGCAAGCAGTAATCTCCTTATAGATGCTTCTTCTATTACATTTATAGCTGTGGAAAAGATGTATACAAACGAATACTGCTTCACCGCGTAGCGCTACGCGATTTTTGTATACGAGGATGAGAAATTAATTGAGTAAACCAAATTGGGCCTGCGCTAGCTGTGGTATGTACACTTCGAAGGATGCTCTTCTTCTGGATCCGATTCAGCCGCTTCCAGTTCACCATTCTCGCCACTGTCACCGCAACCATATGCACGTAGCGATATAGCTGCTGATCATCAATTTAATAGTCCACCTAGTACATTGTCATTGTCGCCTTGAAATTCAAATGTATGTAAACTGGAGGAATATTACGATAAACCTAAAAGAAGCGGACTATAGGGTACATACCTATTGCTTCAGTAAACACAGTGGAAGCATCTGTAAAATGTGCGATGTGTGGAAATAAGGCTATAATCAGCGACGAACATGATAGCGGCAAGAATGAGAAAAAGAAGCGGCAACTAGAACTACATTCACATATAATCTTGGAGCAAATTAATGAAACACGCTATACTTGATAGCGCAGATTGCGCAATGATGTTCAAAAGATTTAGCTCTATATATAATAACCCACTATGAGCGGTCATAGCCGCTAAAAACTTAACTATAATTACAATAATTGTAAACATCGAATTAAGAACACATTACTTTACCTTGCTGATGTTTTCATCATACAATACTGCAACAAATAATAAAGATAGCGTTCAAAGCCAAATGAAATGGACATTAAACGAAGCGGTTCACAGCCTTCCACCAAAGGATCAGGGGAGTATTTCACTGGGAGTGTGCGCTTTGACCCTCTGTTCCAAGCAAACGATCCAGCTCGAGCAGTCGGTGTCAATGTGACGTTTGAGCCTGGCTCCCGGACTGCATGGCATACCCATCCGCTAGGCCAAACTCTGATCATCACTACTGGTTGCGGACTAGTACAGCGCTGGAATGGCCCTGTCGAGCAGATTCGTCCTGGTGACGTGGTTTGGATCCCGCCAGGTGAAAAGCATTGGCATGGCGCCACTTCGAGTACAGCTATGACTCATATCGCCATTCAGGAACAGCTCGATGGTAAGACGGTCGACTGGATGGAGAAGGTCAGTGACGAACAATATCAGGGGAGGTCGTCAACATAAGCAGTAGGCCGCTGCTACAATTCGTTGCAAAAAATACCGCGCTTTAGTTGGATAGATAAAGTGAGTCCAAATGGCAAAAGAAGTGTATAGAAAGTATGGATGCAGTGATGAACAGATTGAATAGCACAGTTTGACGGATCAAATCTCTTACATCGAACAACATCCGATGCGTCTATAATTTCATTAGTATGTTTTCCGCCAAATTCATCTTTAAGAATTTTGAACTTTCCTCTTCCCTTATGTACTATTTTTGCATCAAATCTAGTTCCATCTACGCTTACGAAACAGCCACTACCAGTATTGCTTCCTCCTCCGCCGCCAGTATTATCGCTGCCGCCTCCGCCGCCAGTGTCACTACCACCTCCACCACCATTATCGCCACTACCACTGCCGCCATCACCTCCAACGCCTTTATCCTTGCCGCCGTTGCCACCTCCTCCTCCACCACTGCTATCATCCTTCTTTTTTGATGATGCGAATGCTATTACTGGCGGTAACTGCTGATAATAATGAGGATACAATTGTCAGCGTAAGAAATACAAAAATTATATTTTTAGCCTACTTCAATTACAAATATTCCCCCAGTATATGTACATGTAACAATTTACCCCACGTAAAATGAGTACGTTGTTATTAAGGTTTTAAAGTACTATATTTTGTCATATCTTAGAATTCAACCAAAATGCTTGAAAAACTTGTTCAGATCATTGAGCTCATTCTGTGATATCACTTTAAACTAGGAACCAAGTTACATAAAGACTATATGGTTGCGATGATTTACAACAGTTCCCCTAAATTGTAACCATTTACGGGTATGTATGGCCCCCAAGGAATTGTAGACCATACATATTTTGTGACGCTTTCCTTTAGAATGGGTTATGCGCATATCTTATAAAAATGAGTTAATAGCTTTCCCCGAATTTGGGGGAAATTATAAACCTCAACTGGCATTGGAATGAAAAGAGGATTGTTATTTTTCTGATAGTGTTATCTTTTCACCAAATGTTTTGCCATTATCGTTGCTTACCCTAAGCACCGGTTCGTTTGTTGTTTGGTTTCGCTCCCACCATGTTACATACACATTATTTCCTGCAGCTGCTATTTGTACGTCCTGTGAATTAGAATTAGGAGTATTGCTCAAGTTTATCTTATTACTCCAAGTTTTCCCACCGTCAGTTGAAGCTTTGAACATTACTTCGTCATTACCAGTTTTGTTAGACCACCAACTAACATATACATTATCACCTGAAGTAGCTATCGGTGCTGCTGCTTTTCTACCTCCTGTTCTATCTTCTACTGGCATTATAAATGCCTCTGATCTCTGAAATGAAGTTATGACTAACGCTGCAGCAATAACTAATATTGCTGATACAACTCCTATGTTTGTATAACAATACCTATGCATATTGTATCCCCGAATTTCAAAGAAAAGACAAGAAAGATTTAAGGATTCTAGAAAAAAATTATACCATGTATATGGCTATAAGCTTCTTCTATAAAATTTCCAGCATGTCAGATGAGGATACGATATTAAATGGAAATATTTTAGCAAGCAGTACCTCATTTTCTTTATAATAGTACTCAGAAATAGCCACCGTGTCGGTCCCCACCTAGTGTATCAATGTATGATATTCGCGATTTGCTGACAGCAAGTAGGATCGCTGCCTATAGCATCTCAGTACAAGACTAAAGGATTTTTGAATAAGAAATAGTGATCTTGCTATAGAACAATGTCTTCTGTAACTTTCACGCTATACCAATATATGATATAACAAAATTGATGACAACTTGACGATGATCCCAAATTGGAAATAAAATTTACCCAGACTATGAAGCAAATGAACCAGTATTTTGGACCATCATTAAAGACTCATCAAAGAACGACGATAATGGATATCGAGTGGAAAACTTGATGTGTTAGTATGTGTGAACTCTATGTTAACTAGATAGACAGTTTATCACTTGTCTGATAGTCGGATCATCTCACCAAAACTCTTGCCTTGGGCTACTGTAAGACAGATTACATATGATGAACTATGATATACCTAGAACATGACTGATAATGCTGACAAGAACAACAACAACATCATAGGCTACTGGGCATCCCAGGAACAATACTCCATGCAAGATTTACTGAAATTTGTAGCTGAAGCTGAAAGAGTGGGCTTTAATAGCTGTTTGACGAGTGACCATTTCCATCCATGGTGGCATGATAATGGCTATGGAAACTTTACATGGATTTGGATGGGTACTGCAGCTGAGCGTACAAAGAATATGCAGTTCATAACAGGGGTGACTGCAGCTGTGTATCGATACAATCCAATTATCATTGCACAAGCCTTTGCATCTCTTGATGTGCTTTATCCTGGTAGGATAGGCCTTGGTATAGGTACTGGGGAAGCTATGAATGAAGTTCCAGCAGGATTTGATTGGCCATCGGCTGATATTAGACTAGCGAGAACTACTGAAGCTATCCGAATCATAAGTAGATTATGGCAGCAGGGAAGGACAACAACACCAAAAGGAGAAGATGGCAACGAGGATCATAATGGATTTGTAGAATTTGATGGCGAATACTTTAAAATTAGAAATGCAAAACTTTACACTCCACCCACAGGAAAAATACCATTATACATGGCAGCAGTAGGAGAACAAGCAATCAAAACTGCTGCAAAATATACCGACGGTTTGATTACATTAGTAAAACCAGATAAAGCAAATGAAACATTTGAGATGTTTGACAAAGCTGCAGTTAAGGAAGGAAAAGATCCTGCCTTGATGGAGAAAATAGCAAAACCAAAAATATCATATTCCGAAGATTATGATAAAGCATTAAAATCCACAGAATTTTGGCGAGCTTGTCTTCTAAAGGACGTATTTAATCTGGACATAAGCGATCCAAGACAACTAGAACAAAAAGCAAAAGAGGAAGTATCAGATGAAAAACTAAGACAATCCACTCTAATAGTTACGTCAATAGAATATTGCATCAAACCACTAGAAGGATACTTCAACGCAGGTTATACAAAGCTGTATCCTCATAGCACTAGCCCAGATGAAATAAAGTTTATTCAAGATTTCAGTAAAAAGGTGTTGCCTTACTTCAATGACAAGAACTCCAAGTAAATTTACTGTAAGAAGAAGCAATAGGAATAGAACATTGCACAAAAGACTATTTAGTTAGGTTTCTATGAACGCTATGCAGAATAATCATTATGACCAGCAGAGTTTGTTCTTATTGTGGATCAAATACAGATTATAATGGTGGTCATTGGTATTCTTTAGCAACCCATGATAGGAAATGTCTTTATTTTCTTTGCACCGATTGTTATTCAAAACAAACACAATCTACTCATGTTAGATGGCAAGACATCAAACAAGGAAGTTCTAAATTGAAACCATCTTTACTGCAAAAGATTATTTTGAAATCTATAGAGTAATGGCTGCAGTTTCCTCAAGCTTAACTGTGTTCCCATGAGACAGCAACATTATCTAGGATGGGCCGTTCTGCGGTGTTGTTCTAACTCTGCTTCAGCTTTAAATTTATCTCCGCAGGTAATGCATTTGAATTTCTTTCTGCTAAAGAAGTCAAACTTCATAACGTATGGTTTTAATTGTTTATTATATTATATAAGTTGTAGGCACTATGTTATACTTGGCACATTCTTAATTTTTTTTCACTTGTCTGATGGATCAGATGAAGTAGCTCAAAGTATTCTTAAGAGTCATAAAAACAACATTGAATACTGCCGTAGCAGAATTGACTCAACACATAGCGTTTTAGCTCACGTTGTTTACAAAGAGACCGCAGAATTGTATTATTTAATAGAGGATATCAAAGCTATGAAATACGTAAACGGTCTATCATGGTCTGAAATGGTAAATACAATAGGAGACAATAATTCTGAAGTTATGAGTGCTTTCTTTGCAAACAACTAACTAACTCTATTTGTCATCTATTATGAGCACCTGTCCGTGATGAATTATCAGCTTTTTTTCCTCTTTTGATAATTTATCAAAATCTCGTTTATGAAATACACAGAATCGCATTAGATTCACATCAAACCGAGATGGCATTGACAACTCGTGTTCCACAAGTTTATCATTCTTACTGGTATGGAAAAATGGCCCAGCATCAGCAATTACCAAAACTCCATTTTCTGCACGGTTAACTAGATTGCTGACAAAAGTCATATGATCATCTGCGCCAAAAAGTCCCTTTATAGAATCCATCAATATAAGGGACTCATTAGATTTCTTCATCACATTATCATTATCATTGTCAGCTGCAAGCATCATTTTGAGACTATCAGTAGTTTCATAATGTGGCAGTATGAGAACAGTTTTGTTTTCTTGTTCTAGCTGCGTCTTGACATATCTTGTATATAGTTCCCTTAACACACTTTGATTTGGATAGACAATTAGGTGATGAGCCCCATATTCTGATTGATTTATCTGTTCTAAAGCATCGTCAAGATGATAATTGCGTATACCCTGTCCTCCACCATCATTACAGCATCAGCCCACCACTACTGATACATAAATAATATAAGTATTACATGAAATATTTCTAGCAGTTTATTGAGAATTTACATTAATTTCTCTACTATGTTATTTAGCTGCTGTATGGAAAATGGCTTTTGGAGAAACGCATCTACCTTGATATCTGGCAACATATTGTGAAATTCTCTCTCATTAATCTCAAAAGCACTCATAAGTATTACTTTGACTTGTCTATCTATTTCTTTAGCTTTCTTTACAAACTCATAGCCGTTTATACCAGGCATTCTAATATCAGACAAGATAAGGCTGCAAGTCTTACAGTTTACTTTAAAATCTTCCAACGCCATTGTTGGATCAGTGAAAACAGATACTTTTTGTCCGCTTTTCTGCAATGATTCATTAATTAAATCAACAATATCAGGTTCATCATCAACTACTAAAACTGATTTGTTATTACTATTGCTGTTCTTGAATCCACCATGATTTGTGTTCAAAACTCAGCACTCTTTTGATATATTGTAGCAAATAAGAACTTTTTGCACCACTCATGCAGGTATTACCAGGAGAATGCGTCTGTTACTTTGATTATAAAGTTCCTGTTGCCTTCTTCTTGTTTGTTTGAATACTATTGGTTCAGATTCATTCAATTCGATAATCCCATATGAATCATTTTGTATCAGCTTACAGGTTCTTTCATAATTCATTAGAATTTGTAAACACATAATCAGTATATAGAGTGGGGAATACTCAAAGTGAGGGGGGAGGGATAAATAGTGTGACTTTCAACATGGGTATGTTGAGGTACTATAATAATTATATGAATTATGTCCTAAAATGATAAGCCATGTATTATAGGTGAGACTACAAGAGTTGCCTAACAAGCGAGATCGAGTCATGTTAGCTAATGGAAAATCAATATCAGCCTGTGATTCTGACATTAACTTCTTGTACGACAATAGCAAAAAGACAATACATACCCTTGACTTGGCATCTGCCTTGATACAGCTACTCATAGAAAATAAATTTACCCTACAATCACTTTTGAATACTAGTTCATCTGAATTGTCTAAACTCTAGGTATAGACGAGGAAGTCGCGACATTGATATGCAAGGCAGCGAAAAACAAGATGCCCGAATAGGCGGTTCTTGGGCACTCATTTTCAAATCTCAAATTGATTACATCAATATTGTTTAGCGGCAATGGCATGATAAGATATAGCCAATGATCGTATAAAGTGAAGCTTTCTATTCTTCGCTTTGATGATGATACTTTTACTCGCTTACTGCGGCGGCGGCCATACCTATCTTGCCTTTAGCTTTAGCTACTGTTGACGGTTTGCCTTTTACTTTAAGACTAGCCTTGAGAGCCTCAAGTATGTCTGCTGTTTCTTTAGGTTCTTCCTCTTGTTCACTAATCGTAACTTTTTGACCTCTAGCTTTAGCTTGTATTAGTTTTTCTAGCTCCTTGGCATAACTATCAGAATACTGGCCCAGGTCAAACTTTTCAGTGGTAAGATTTTCTACTAACGTCTCTCCTAAAGACAATTCCTTTGAGTCAACATGCTGCAAATTACCTAGGTCACCAATTTCATCCATTGGCCTTATTTCATCCAAATATTTCAGTTGGTGCATCACAAGTCCTCTTTGATATGCTCTTAATGCAATCACATGCTCTTTTTCTCTTAATACGACTTTTCCTATTGCTATTTTATTAGTCTCATTTAGTATCTTAACAAATAAAGAATATGCTTTGCTCGATATTGCGGCTGACTTTTTTTTACCAAGGTCTGGTCCAACATAATAGTTCTTTTCGATGAAAATAGGATCAAACTCTTCTGATTCTATGAACTCTTTGACTTCTATTGTATTGTTTGTTTTGAGCTTTATCTTTTCCAGATCCTCTTTCTCTAGGACTACATAGTTATCTTTTGATACCTCATATCCTTTTTTGATCTCAGACCATTGGACTTCTCTTTCTTCTACAGGACACCACTTTTTGTATTTGATTTTATGGCCCTTGTCATCCAATTGATTAAATGAAGTATATTCTTCTTTTTGTGTAGCAGAAAATACTTCAATCGGGATATTCACTAGTCCAAAGGATATACTCCCTTTCCATATAGCTCTAGCAGCCATTGCCGCCATGGCCTCCTACTACTTAGATTATGGCATTCTATCTTTATAGCCACTTGTTATTATTTTTCTGGAAATTGTTTGGGGTAAAATCTGCCTTATGGCTTATAAGGCTCACCTCAATGACGAAATTGACATTCCTGTAGCATAATTCGTAGCGTGACGGCACATACAGTTATGACCATGTTCTGAAAACTTGTGGTTACATGTGCGATAATTACAGATTGGCTCTATTTGATGTCCATATACATCCATGACCATTTGCCACGCTGAGGGTTGTTCTATAGCTATTTTAGTAGGCCGAGGATATTTCTGTACAATGGGTTCTGATTCAACCCTCTCCAACTTCCAGTGACAACTGTAACAAAATCCGCATTTGACACATGTAAATTGTGTTCGAATATGACAGTAAATGCATTCTTTATACGTTGATACAAGAGTGTCTCTAAGATAGTCGTGCTCTTGGTGGTTACTCACACTCTAGAACCCCCATGGCCCTTGTTATGTACAACTGTTGTAGAAATATTGATGAGTATAAATGGTAGCAGAGCGATACTTCTTTTTTCAGTAAATGGAGGCTCAGCCATTGCCGTCCTCCTTCTCTCCCTTGATTAATATACTACGTGCTAAAATATAAAAATATACTATCAATAGTATATAGTATCTATATAGTGCATTTTCATCTAAATTCTTCATGTTGCCAAGGGCGACAAAGAAGGAGAAGGAAGTAAAGACAATATTGATCGCACCTCAAACACGCGGAAGTCGATTATACTAGAATATCAGAACAAATACAAGAATTAAGAAATGTCTTCCATGGGCTGGAATACATATCTTCCAAAGGTAGATCCAGTACATCTTAATGATCTTTTATTAGGTGAAGAACAAAGTGGAAAACATCATCAGACGTTGCTCTTCCCCCGGCTCTATATTATGTTATTGTTGAGAATTAAAAGTGGCTGGCGTGCAAGCGAAAAATTCGGGGGAACAATATGGATACATAACCCCAAATGATAAAGAATTAACCCACCTATCTAACACAGTCTTTCTCCTTCCACTATAACCATAATGGCTAAAAATGATGCTTCATATTTTGTGTAGTTAATAGATTATCTAGCAGCGCGAAAGTCAGGGTATTACTGGCCAGGTATGTCCCAGATATATCAAGGGAATAGAATTAATGACTAGGTAATCAGATGGTCCTCTAAAAACATTAAATCTCAATTTTACAACGAATAACGTCCGATGCATCCACTATTTTGTTATTATATTTTCCGCCATATTCATCATCTAGAATTTTGAACTTTCCTCGTCCTTTATGTACGATCTGTGCATCAAATTTAGTTCCATCTATTAGCAGAAAGCACCAACACGAATAGCGCTTCTCTTGTTCTTCCTCCTTTAGCTTATCCTCTGCTATTGTTTTTTGTAAATTGGTAATGGGGTATACCTTAGGTTTTCATGTTGTTGTAAGCAGTTATGGCTTTCCCCCAAATTCCTAGTTTGCAGGGCAGCTTTGATGAATGAAAAACTAGTGCGTATGCTCTTTAAGTTCTTGACGAGAGTCAAAGGTCTTTCCGCATTCCTCGCATGTAAATGATGCAGAAGCATTGGAAGTTGACTCATCAGATTTTTCACCTGTGTCTTTATAGCTACTCATTATAATCTCGCTCTTCTTTGTTCTTCAAAGTATTTAATAGCATCCAATACAATATGTCGAAATGTTGTTATGATTAGCACGTATTAAAGTAAAGGCAAATGTCATTTCATCAAACTTTATGTCAGAAACCAACTAAAAACATGGAAAAAAACAGTGAATACTACGACGATCCCATCAGGTATGCGTCAGAGGCCGCAATAGATTATAGACATTCATAAGATCTTGATGGGCATCTGCTATAATAGCAAAGCATTCTTAGTAGTACTGACCATACTAATACAATATAGTACTTATGGCTGCACTAGCTCAGAACATGGGTGATATACTATACTTTCAAACAGTAACCTTACCCACTTCATATGCTCAAAAAGTATTGGATAAAAATCATAATGGACTGCTTTCATTACAGGAAGCATCGAAGGATCTAACGTTTCAGCGTCTAATTGGTGGTAACATACGCTTAATTCTTACACGGAATCTTCCGAATGGTACTAGAATTTTAAATCCAAAAGACAATCCTAATAATGATACTTATATAAACATCGGTACAGAGCTTAGACCAGCTTTAGTAGAACAGGCAAAATCATTTTTTTCACCATCTAACATTCGACTTGTTTTTGTTTTAAACAAGACAGATGGTAGGTGCTCCAGCAACAGCAACAGCAACAACAAATACAACATCAAAGAAGTGTATGAACCTAGAGGGTTGTCCTATGTATTCAGACTCGTTTCTTGCTCTAGAATCTAACCTAAATACAATTACCAAGGTTCCTTCAAATACGAGTATTCTTATAATGAATGGAGAAAACGATACTCAGACTCCTGTTCAAGGTGCTTCATTATTACAGCAAAAACTAACAGAAATAAATCATCCTGATCACGTTTTTGATTACATATCCTAACCTTGGACATGAGTTTTATCCATCAACCCAATGGCAAACAGAACATGGCCCAATACCACCATATGTTCTAGCAGATCTTTATTCATGGCTTGAATCTCATTCTGGATTTACACGTATTCCTGTTGTTCCTTTGTCTAACTCTTCCTCTTCCTCTTCCCCGACTCACTCTACCACTAAATAAATTGATTTATCTAAACCGCCACAAGAAACTGTGTTTGTAGTGAATACCACTTCACCAATTTCCTTTTCATCCTCTTGCTCTTTTGCTTATAATACTAGCAATTATTGTCGAGTACAGTAGTGCCATTCCATAGTAGCATTGTATAAAAAATTTGGTTTGTAAGTTATGCGCCAACGTTAGAATCACTACTTGCAGAAAATAATTTTCGATTATACTCATTATCAGTGGGTCATTTGGAATTATGACCATTCCCTTTGCATACAGCCAAACAAATCAGACAAGTTCATTTGATGTACAAAATATACCAGCAAAAAAGGTTCATGTTGGAGATATAGATATTGCA
>DATFDI010000089.1:0-34039 GCA_035252175.1 Nitrososphaeraceae archaeon | reverse complement strand
AATAGATTACAGCAGGAGAAGACTAGATTGGAGTCCGTTTAGAAATAATAAACTCAGTCTGTTTAAACTTTATAATCTTATCTATTATATTCTTCAAAACTATACTGATAATACAATTTTGTTTTTTTCTTTTCTTAATTTGGTCTTATTCTCGATATTTCTTGGTCCTACTCTTAACCTAGAGCCACAGCAAGGACAGAATACTCCATCCCATTGCATAAACAAGTCACATATCTGACAACGTTTGTGTCCAGTAGCATAACGACCAGAGGCTTTATGACGTATACATATTCCCTTGCATGTCATTTTCTATGATCGCGTTATGCAGTTCTCGCTACAGCAAATCTATTTCTTGTTTCGGTGATCATGATCTTAATTTGTTCTCCAATACGTCCACCTTTGACAAAAACCATACTGTCATGTATTCTAGCAACACCATCTCCTTGTCTACTTAGTTCTGTAATATCTACTTCATATTCCTTGCCTACCTTGAGCTGTGTTGCATCTATAGAAGCTCTGTTGAAGCTTTCCCTACTACGACTGCTGCTACTCCATGAACTGCCCCTGTTTTGTTGTTGTTGTTTATTTTCAAAACTAGTTCGTGGTGGCGGAGGACTGTCATTTTCATGTCCAGGATGTGATCTTATATGATGCCAATATCCCGAATTTATGATTGCATTTTTGCAAATAGGGCAGTTTGCATAACCACATTTATGGTATCCTATGAAATTTGGATGAATACCTTGGCTGCACTTGTCGCATTTATTTAAAGTACTCATTTACAACTACCCCTTGTCTTTATCACGGCATTACGTCTTACTGCATGGTAAAAGATTAGATAATGTGACATTGACTTACTTCTCTTCTTATTTTGTACTTATACAACAATTTCGGCTGTAGCGAATCTCTCTCCTACGGAACTAATCTTTGCCTTAACATCCTGTCCTACCCTTGCGTCTTTTACAAAAATCACAAAGCCTTGTATCTTAGCAATACCATCGCCTCTTCTACTTGTCTCCGTGATTTGTACATTGTATTCTTTGCCAGTCTCAACTGGTTTTGATACGAAGCTTCTGTTTGCATAATTGCTGCTGCCATATCTTGTTCTTGGTGAATAGCTCATTAATAACTCATAAACACTGCTTTTATTCCCAATATGAATGGATGTTTTTCAAATTTGAGACTACCGAATAGAAAAAGAGTATAAATTCTAATAATATGTATCAAGTCTTGGATTATTCATTATACGACAAAAGTTAACAACTAACAAAACTCGCGCTTATTACTATGAATCAACAGAATATGCCATACTGCTCCTACTCTTCAGTACTCTTCGTTTGAATAGACAACTCATTTAGCTTATTTTCAAGTGATGTAATGCTCTGTCTGAGTTCTTGTATCTGAGAGTCCTTTTCTTTTAACTCTCTTGATAATACAGCAATTAGTTTCCTATTATGAATTGAAGCCATGATGTTTAATTTGTCACTTACTGTTGGTAATGTAGAATTTCCCATGGCTGCCTGCTCTGGGTTCCAGGCTTCTTTTAACAGATTGTCGAAAGCATTTTTGTGGCCCAGGTCTACTAATGCTGCCTGCAGTTCTGTCCTCAGCTCTGATATTATTTCTTCATATAGTTGACGAAACGATGGTGTTATTCGACCCATGTGGCACCACTACTCAATCTAGCAGCGTCATTCCCCCTGCTTTCAGTACATAAAGAACTGCAGATTTTGGAGTCTTTGTATATTGGTGCTTGATTAATGTAGCTTTAAATGATGGAATTCCAGACGTCTTTGAGAATTGCTTGAAATATACAATTACATTTGCTGCATGCTTTAGATATATACCACCTATAGGTCTAGGTATTATTCCCCTAGCGGTTGTATTTGCATCACCAGTACATACCAAGGCTACTTTGTTCTTGGTACAGACCTTGCTAAGTATTCCTATTACTTGCTTTAGGATATTAGCAGCTTCCATCTTATTTTTTGATTCCTTGAAGAATTTTGTTATGTTGTTCACTACCAGCAGTTTTATGTCATTGTTAGACTCTATTAACTTGGCAACTTGCTCTGCAACGGTTAGTTGATGCTGCTGATTATACGCTGGATGTACGTAGAGATTCTTGAAAACAATCTTTGGGTCTATGTCAGCACATTTAGCTGCAATTCCTATTTTCTCTGGGTTTAATGCAGCAGTCTTTCTTTGGTCATAGTAATCTGTATTATTGAGACAAACAGCGATTGATTCAAAGACGTGTCTTTCTTTTAGTTACAATGAGTTTTCCATTACTCCTATAGGTAGAAGCGTTCTCGGTTACTGCTTCTATCACTTCTATACTTTCAGGAGTCTTTATTTTCACCGAAAATGGTTGTTGCCGCTGTTGATTTTCTGCCAAAGGCTTATTCTGTGAAGCAAGTAAAATTAGCTCACCTAGGTTCCTGTTCAATACTCTTGATATCTTTGCTATATCCTTCATAGATGTTTGTTTCTGTCTTGACAGTATTATTTTTCTTCTCTATGATCAGCTAATTGAGTGTGTTGGAGCAGAACGCAACTCAACTCCTTCTTTAGCACTATAGGTTAATTTGTCAAGATCAGCTCTGGCTATTGGCATCCATTCTATTTTGTTATTATAGCAATTAGGACATTTTGCAATCGAAATACTTTTTGAAGATACATACGAAGCACACCAAAAACATGATTCACAAAGTAGAAAATGTATTTGCTTGCAAAGCTCTTTTTTGTGATCACGAGCTTGGTTGTTATTACCATCTAGTCTAGTCTCAAGTCCAGATGAGTTAAGCATAATAACACCTCCTGTTATTATTTGTTTTAACATATGACAAACCGTTCACCATTAAAGTATCGTTAAAACTGAATGATCCACATGATACTATTTAACTATGTTAGTATAGAAAGTTCTACAATTTAATATCTTTTATTTGCCAACCTTCAAAGCTAATCCTCTTTGTCATCAATTTTTCTTATAACAATATAGTACGATAATTTTCTTATAAAATTATTGACATTGATGTGGCTGTCTTGTCTCTTTATCTAATGGAATCCATTTGCCGCTCTGACTTTTGTTATTTGCATCGAAGTAAATTTCCTTGCCGCAGCCTTTGTTACATAGATGATAGCGCCTTTCTTGTTGTTGTTGTTGTTGTTGTTGTTGTTGTTGTTGTTGTTGTTGTTGTTGTTGTTGTTGTTGTTGTTGATATGATTGCTCCTGTTGTTGCTGCCGTTGACTATTACTCCTTCGTACAGGACAATCATGTGGTTCTTCCCTATCTACGTCTAATGGTATCTTTCTGCCAGTTCTCTCATTAATCCACTTGTCATCAAACTTGATTGGCTTCCCACATTGCCTACAAAATGAAGTCAATTACCCTTTCATCACCTCCATCACTTGCTGAAATAAAATTTAGCGTCGTAATGTTGTGTCATATCTCCCAGCTCTTCCCTTGTGCTTTTAGCCCGCGCTTTTCTATCTCCGCTCTGTTAGGATAAGCAAGACAGCGGTCATGTCTAAGTATTACATGGCGCTCATAATGCTCTCTGCTATCTGGTTTGTAGTCACAATAGTAGCAAATAGGTGGATAATCAGGAGTTGGACTCTGCAAGGTATGTAATATATCGTTACCATCGTGATTACCGTTACCTGTATCATTTTGAGCGTAATTTTGAAGTGTTTTAGGTAACGATATTATTGTATCATCGGATGATATTGTAGTTAATTTGCAATTGATATCGTTACCAATATCGCCAGTAGTTTGAGCTTGATTTTTGTCTGGTAACGATATTGACGATATTGTCGGTGTCTTACGTATCTCTATAGTCTTAACTTTAGTTTTTGAATCTCTAGCACCGCTACTGTCAATTACAACGCCAATATCACGAAGGTTTGTCTTGACTTCATTAATTCGTCTGCTCAGACTATTTGGTGCTTTAGGCCATGGCTTATGGCGTGTGTTAATCTTCAGCTCGGTAGCAACGCTTTCTAGGTCTGAAAGTAACTCTGTAGCAGTTCCTTTCCATAATATGCTGCACCAGTTACTATTGCAATCATCCTTGATGGTGACATAGCTGCGTGTTTTAGCTTCTAACCTTTCCATTAATTTTATAATTGCATTTCCAATAGGATTGGATTCAATAGCTTCTTCGACCTGTAAATCGATATTTCTGTAATATGCATCAAGGAATTTATTATTCTCATGACCGATGCATCTGGATATAATCTCGCCTATCTCGGCAAAATCAGCCATCCTGGGAAGTCCTTTGATCTCATTTGTAATTCCGCCGTTACTTTTGACCTGCAGCACTTTGACCAGTATATCGAATATATAGCCAATAAGCTCTGGCTTTATGCTATTAAACTCAGCCCATATATCTTCAAGTCTGCGTTGCTTTTCTCTTGGAATACGCTCTAGTTCTACAATGATACCTCTATCAAGAAGATCTGCTTTTGTGGCTCCTAAATTAATGCCATTAAAGCCTATGCATCGCTTGAAGTTATAGATAATATCGTCATCATCGGTATATAGCTCCCGTTTGGAAAAACCGCTGCCCGTAACAGCACGGCATAACTGATCTGATATCCATTCAGGAATTAAAGATACATTATCAAAATAGGCAATATAGTTATGGGACAGCTTTTGTATCAGCTCGTTAATGTCTCTAGGAAATGTTAGTGTGTATATGCTGCTTGGGTCAACTAGCATTCTTATTAGTTCTTGAAGTGTAGATTTGGCACTGCCTTGCTCACCATGCAACATTAAAACAGGCTTTGGGATGTCAGGATAGAAAAGCGAAATAATATAGCATTTGAGTAGTAGTTGGTTATCTTCTCCTTTAACATTGACAAGACTCATGAATCTATCAAAAATATCAGATGGATATTCCTTTGATTTGCAAGGACATACTTGCGGCTGTTGATTGTTGTATCGCCTAAAGATTGTAGACATGTGTTCGATAGCCCAGCCATCTTTGGTAATTTTTATAATCTGCCAATCTTTGTTGGTGAGATCATAATAGATTGTATAGGGTTCTTCCGAACTATTAGCAACACGCAAACTAAGACTCCTTGTAACACCATCAAATTCTGCTCTCGCCTTTAGTATGGTGAGAATATTAGTTACATTTTCATTGTTCAATAGCTTTTGTTCACAAATATAAAATGTCCTGCAAAGCCAATTTCTGAATCTAGAAGATTTCAAAGAAAGCGTTTCTATGTGATCATGAATCCTGATAGCCGCATAAGGCAAACCAAACTGATCATTGAACAGTTGCTGACAGTGGTCTTCAACCAACCCTAAAGCTATTTCTGCTGTGCTTTCTGCTTCTGAATCTTTGTCATCCTTTTGTTCCTCCCTTATCATCTTGACAAACGCTAATGCGTAATTCCATATGTTATCTATCTCAGATTGGGGTAATGGCTCTGGATCACATAGCTGATAGTTAATACTGTGAAAGAAATCTTTTAGCCATTTTTCTGATTTGTTTTTTCCTTTTCCTAAATGTCTATAAAGTAATGAATCAGCAGCAGAAATAAGAGTGATATGCCGTTCGCCTTGTGATATCCTTAAAGTAGAATCGATAACTAAATCCTTGACAACACTCTGCATTTTAGTGCGAGTGTTTGAACTCGAAGGTTGTCTTTCTAAGTATTCTAATCTATATTTTATGCAAATTTGATTTATATGCTGGATTAACTCCATAGCTTGCTCTATAGTAAGAATCACTGGCTGAGTAGTACCTATAATCTCATATGGCATCCCATCTTTATGGGTAGAGGGAAAACAGAAAGCTATTCCATGTTCTCCTAACCCTTTTACTTCAAGGCCTATTGCTGAATCAGCATTCTTTTTAGGAAATGGTATTGGAGAATAAAAGTAAATATGGGCTTTTTGAGGATTATCCTTGTGCTGCTCTACTAGAAATTTCTTAGATAGTTCTTGTAATGAATTGGTTTTATCACCTATGGTGCATAGTTCGTCTATAGCTTCTTGTGTATCTACATCTACGAATGTGAAGTACAAATCTTTTTTATTCTCATTGTGCCAAACTTTCCCCGGGATTATCGCAATTCCTTGTAAGAATATACCTTTTTCTTTCCATGTATTGTGTAATTGCTCTGGAATAGGTTTATCCTGCCATTCGGACCATGATACTAGCGGTTTCTTATTCATAGTATATGCAGGTATAACATTGACACCAATGTCATATCTCCAAAAGTCAGCAGACTCATTGATAGAATAAATTTGAGACGGAGACATATTTAAGAACCTATTATGTTGTTTCTTCTTTTGATGCTGTGGCTGTTGCTATTCCATACTGGAATTTTTGTTATGAACTGATGAGTATGACAGTAACAAATACAAACAAGCTTATGCAATCCTATAATGGTATAGCCTTTGCAATTGTGATTATTTCTGGCACATGCGGCTATGGAACCCCTTACGTCTGTTTCTCCTTCCAGTACAGCACTTTTTGTGGCTGCTACATTATCTCTCCAAATTTTCTTTAATTCATCTTGATAGGAAACAAATTTCAATCCCTTGGTTCCTCCTTCTTTGCAAAATTATCATTGTTTGCATGCGCTTCCATTTGCAATCGGATTACGAATGAATTGAGAATGTCAGCATTACCATAGTCAACTAACCTCTGAATCATATCAACAAATACAGTTTCCTCAGTCAGTTGTCTAACAGATATAGAAAGTCCTTGAGATTTATCTTTAAGCCAATCTTTTAGTAAAGAGCAAATCTTATGTGCAAGATCGTCGGTATTGCTAATGGATGTCAATTAGTCTCTCAACGCTCCTGAATCTTGTTGGGTACTAGGTTTGACATCTGCTGTTGGGGTCTGCGCTTCTGGCTGGTTACCTTTGCGCACCCAGCATTCTTTGTCCTTTTGGAATAACAACTTCTCCATTCTATTTCGCCTTCTCGATTATGATTTTACCATCTTGCTGTGTTCCCGAACATAGTCTCCTTTATCAAGACCAAGATTTTGGCTGTATTTCTTAGGTAGACATACGGAGAAACTTAGATCCCCAATGATGCTACGGTATTCAGCTTTCGCAGAACTCATTGATTTATCCGATTGTGACATCATATTAGTGATCGCAGAAAAACTATATACCGTCCAACATCCGACTAATGCATGTGGAATATGCTGAATATTATGACAGCTTGAGTTGGAAAGGATTAATTTACAATCATTACTGGTTAATCGTTATAATAGAAGCCGCCTTCCATTGTGAGTCGCGTCACGAAAGGTATATTCGGTATAATCGTTTAAGAGAAAAATCGAACGAAGCTTTAAAAAGATTAACCAAAGGTGAAAAAATCGATTTGGGTGGAACTTTTGATTCTATTATCCGTAGTGCTCGTTGCAAGAAGTTCCTCTGTGTAAGAGCGATCAAAAACAAAAATGACAACAGAAAGGAAACACGGATTTATCCAAAAGTCCGAGCAATTCAAAACGAAGTCAAAAATAGGAAGACTGAAAACTTAAATCATGGTGATGATAGGCTTGTCAGAATCCGAAATAAATATGATACTGTACACCGTGTAAGATCTTTAAGCGATTCAGCCCAAGTATCGGAGAAAATAGATGTAATAGTCACACGCGCTAATCCAAAAGAAGCATCAGAATAACCTACTATTCCTTTCTTTACCCATGTTCTCTATAGATAAAATTGTATTTTTGGTGTTTAATGCTCTCGCAACTGTAGTTTTAGTGTTATAATGATTTGTTATTAGTAATACTGATCCACTATTAACTTTACATCATATGATCACTAAAATTAAAGAACTAGCAACAGTTCTTTTTCATACCATATATGACATCAATAGAAAACGAGATCATTATACCTGAAAAACAAACAGCGATTGTTCTTCAGGGAGGAGGAGCTTTAGGTGCCTATGAAGCAGGAGTTGTAAAAGCTATATTTGACAAACTCAAAATGAAGAATGGAACTCCACCTTCTTTTGATATTATTGTAGGCACTTCTATTGGAGCTATTACAGCGTCCATCTTAGTGAATGATTTTATGCACCATAATAAATGGGATCATGCGACTGAAAGACTGCAAGAATTTTGGAATGATGTATCTACCGTGTCGACTCCAGAAATGGATCCTACATTTAATAGTAGATGGGATTATTACCACGAGGTTGATCCTCTAGTAGCAAGACCAGAGGCAGCAAGAAGATTTTATTCTGTTAAAGACCTTCTGGTACGTGGAGCTAGAAATATTTTTGGACCTCCAGATATTATTCCAGATAGCAAATTCTTCGATCCCCTAAATACATGGTTTTTGTATGATAGCAAGCCACTAGAGAAGCTGTTGGCAGAAAAGTACCTGACACAATTTCCTCTGAAGACTAGTTCAGAGCTTAGACAACCACGGCTTCTTCTTGTTAGTGTTGATATACAAGAGAGTATTGCAGTTACGTTTGACAGCTATGAAAAGGAAGATGACGGGACACGAAAAACACAGTATGGTGAATTTATCGGCAAAGACACTGCTGGTAAGAGGAGATTTGAACATGTTATACGATATAATGACGGTATCAGGATAGAACACGTACTAGCCAGTTCCGCAGTTCCTATATTTTACAAATATAAGCAAATAAACTGTGAATCAGGAGATAGTAACAATAATAACAATAATAACAATACAGTTGATGCTCGTTATTTCTGGGATGGTATTTTACTTAGCAATACTCCTTTAAGGCAGCTCATAAATGAACATCAAGATTTTTGGGAGAATAAGATAGGAGACCAGGCACTGTTAGACGATATGTGGAAGACCTATAATGATAATCAAAAAAATATAAGAAATGTTCCTGATCTTGATGTATATATAGTTGATATATGGCCTACAAAAAAAGATGCTATACCTTCTAACCGTGACGAATCTTTAGATAGAATGAATGATATAATGTCTAATGACAAAACAGAGTATGACGAGGCAGTAGCAACTTTTGTATCGGACTATATTGATTTTGTTAAACAAATGAGAAACTTGTCAGCAGAAGCTATTGACCAAATCCCTAACTCTAATAATCAAAGGAAGACATTGCAGCGTAAACTAGAAGAAATACCTAAAAAGATAGCAAAAAGCACTAAACGAACAGGTGAAAGAAGATTATACCAAGATCTGATCAAAGGCAGATTCAACTTAAATAAAGTTGTAAGAATTGAACGTAAAGAAGATGACAATGCGATATCAAGTAAGTGGCAGGATTTTTCATCTGACACTGTAAGACAGTTGATTGACAATGGATACAAAGAAGGTTCATTTCAAATGGATATTTACTTTCAAATAGACAGAGTTAGAGATTTACTCAAAGATGCAAAGTTAAATCAAGATCAAGCCGATAACTTTACACACAAACTTTTGAAAATAAGGAGAAATTATTTAACACGTGGTAAAGAAGACAGTGCAATAAATCACCTGCAGAAAATTGCTGATGAAATACAATCATTTACATGAAGTAATAACATGTTAATACATATAACCTCTTTAATTATATCATGATATTCATTACAATTTTTCAAAGAGCACAGATTATCTAGATTATGGTTATGACTATAGTTAGACTTTGTATTTTGAGTGTTTAAGTCAATTTGAAGCTGTCCCAGTATAACTGATCTAAATATGTATTTTTAATGTTTAATGCGTTTTCAATCACTGTATTGTATCATAATCATCCATTACCATATTTCAGCGCTATATCCTCTACAACATCAGCAACATCGGCGCAACGATCAAGTGCACCCTCGAGAGTCTCATAAACTTCTTTTAGCTTTATTATTTCAATAGGATTATTGTTTGTTTTAAATAATTCTGCTATTGCAGTACGATAGATCGTATCCGCTTTGTGTTCATAGTTTACTATATTCTTGGAATGTTCAATCAAGTTGCTAGCACTCTTTAAGCTTCTTATTCGTGTTATTAATAGCTGAACTTCTTGCGAAGCAGAAAGTAAGATCTTTGAAAGTTCTATCATGTATGGAGTAGGTGCCTCTATAGAAAACAGTACAAATCTATTAGCAACTCCCTCAGTCGCATCCAAGACTTCATCAATAGCACTTGTTAGTTTAGATATGTCTTCTGGATCAAGGGGGGTTACAAATGTTTTATCTAGAATCGTAAATAATCTATGTGTAATTTGATCTCCTTTATGTTCAAGATCCTTTATTGTCTCATATCTAGATTCACCATCGGTCTTATAACTTGACATAAATCCAACTAAATATGAGGTTGCTTTTACTAAATTTGCAGCCTGCTCTTCTAATACTTCTATGATCTCCTTATCATTGGAACGTATCCATGATAGAAAACCTCTGCTCACTCCTCAATGGTAGTTCTACTAGGCTAATATGTATATCTATAATTGCTACGAACGAGTATATACAAAAATAAAGGTTTTTGCATACCATTCACTTATAAGGGCAGAGGGATTGAATGAAATAGTATAAAGCATGTCAGGACAAGATGTAGATTCACCTCCGTATGGAGCGTTGCAATACTATCAAATTCATTATATTATTACAGACACTGTATTTCCAAATCCTGAGTCACTTTTGGCAAAGTGCAAGCCTGTTAACGAGGGGCATTTTGAAAAAAAAAGAGTGGTTGATGTAAAGTGGTGGGGTGGAAGATTAGCTGAAATCCTGCAAGGGGATACAGAGCTAAAAGAAATGCTGAAAGATGTTCTACACAAGGAAGGTGAAATTAGAATTGATCCTCTTGACGATCATGTTCGTATTTATGGCAAGTGGAAACACGAAGATGATCTTAAATTTAGCCCTAAAATGTTTGATGCAGTAGATAGGATAGCTTCACATATACTAAAGTTAAAGGGATAATGATGTCAGATAAATACATAAATAATTTAATCAGATAATGATGATAGCTATAAGCAAATACGGTACGTTTTTTCTTTTAAATTGCCTCTTTTAATATCGTTATCATTAGTAATTGTTTTTGCATAATACGCATCAAATACGCCTATGAGTATTGTAGTAGCCTTAGTAGAACCACAATATGAAACAAATGTGGGATATGTAGCAAGGATAATGAAAAACTTTGGCTACAACCAGTTATATGTTATTAATCCTAGATTTAACAAGGAAAAGGCGGCCATATTTGCCACTCATGGCAAAGACGTTTTAGCATGTAGTAAAATAAGCTCATTAGATGAGTTAAGGAGGAAGTTTGTATTAGTTGGAACAACTGCTCTCCCTGCTTATAGCAGGTTAAATATTTTCAGAAATTCTATCACTGTGGTGCGGTTGTCTGAAATAATAAAAGCTGTAGGGGTTGAAAAGGATTTCTGCATTGTACTTGGAAGAGAATCTTCTGGTTTGAATAATAGAGAATGTGAAATGTGTGATTTAATTGTCACTATTGATACGAAAACTGAATACAGAACGATGAATATATCACATGCGCTTGCAATAATATTATACGAGATATCTAAAAGTTTACCAGAACCTATTTTAAGGGATGATAAGAAGATGATGACGATACGAAGAAGCAATACACTAGCTACTAAACAAGAAATTGACCTACTTATGAATTATGTCAAGGAGGTTGCCGCTACGTGTGGTTATGATGAACATAAACAGCCTATGCTTGATTCAGCTGTTCAAAGAATATTAGCAAGAGCAATACCGACTTCAAAAGAAGTAATGCTATTGGTTTCACTATTGAGAAAGAGTGTATTGATGATAAAACGGCACGGGCATCAAAAGATTAACAGGCACACATAGCTAAGAATGTATAAATTTGGCATACATGACAATTTGGAAGACTAAATCACTTAAAGTGGAATTAGCTTTAGCATTTTAGATGCATAAACATCATTTTAAAAATCATATATAAAATTCTTACAGTACAGATAATTTTTTAAATTTAAATATTAGGTCCATATATATCTTTATGCTACACGTTCTACTTATGCATCTAGAAGTGAAGGTGCATAGATCACCAAGCAGTTGGGCTTGCCATCATCATCATGCAGTCCCACTGCTTGTTTTGTAATCACTTATTAGCAGACGAAAAGATGATAGCTACTGCTATAACTTGTTGCATTCCTAAAGTATTATCCAATAGGTAATCATAGTTTCATTATTAATTTTGGTGCTACTCCAAATTTTTGTTATCTTAACTTTTGGTGAGACTAGTTTTACATAATACGATTATCTTGAGTACGGATTCCTCATGTCCTTTTTTATCGTATGTTTCCCTGTATATTCTGTTCTGTACTTGCCAGTAGCTACCATACTAACTAAGTGGCACGAGGATCAAGTTGTGGCTATTCCTATGAGATATCACTCCCATAATGATAATGTTAAGGCCTTACTTCAAATATCTATAAATTCAAAAAAATCTTCCCTATTTTAAGTTAGCATATTACAATCTTATATTCAACCCTCGTACATCTAGTCTACTGATTAGACACTCATACTGAACTTGCAGTTACATTCTACGCTTTGCAGGTTGTAGAAAAGATATCTTAATAGAATATTTATTATCGTAGTTTGATGGTAGCAGCATGCATATGATTAATTACTAACATTATATATGGCTCTATTACTTATGCATGCTTTGGGTAGAAATACCTGTATTCCTGTGCCGCATTTATAAATGGGGTTAAATCAATCTCGACTTTATCTTTATATGATAGAATATTCAGATATGTAAACGAATACAATACCTAAAGTAGGAGAATGTGGCAGTTTTCCCATGGAATCTATCAATGCTGATGATATTAAACCGCTCTCATCATTGTCGTCACCATATTGTTCCTCCTTGTCGTCTTCTTTTAGTGATCAAATATCAGATATCTTAAATAAGATAAGGTCTGGTGAATTCAAAATTGCAGTTTACGGTCTAGGACACGTAGGGGCGTCAATAGCTTCTGTGTGGCTTAGAGCTGGAGCACATGTAATAGGAGTGGACAAATCTCAAAAGGTGTTGGAGAATGCAAGAAGAGGTAAGACCCATGTTCCAGAGCCAGGTGTAAATGAGGCCTTTACAAAAGGTTTGCAAGAAAGGCGATTTGATCTATACGACGATCTGGTGGAGGGTTCAAAGGATTCATATTTTAAAATGGTATGTGTACCTGTACTAGCAGATAATGGCCGACCTGCTGATTTGGCAGCGGTTAAAGAAGTATCAATAGCCATCAGCAAGGGTTTGAAAAAAGGTGATGTGGTTGCTCTAAATCCTAGCGTTCCCCCCGGAACAACAGAGGATATATTACTACCACTTATTGAGAAAGAAAGTAAGGGGCTCAAAGTAGAACGTGATTTTTATCTAATATACAATCCTGAAAGGATCTACGAGGGTAGAGCAATAGAGGATATAGAAGATAGGTATCCAGCTATAGTTTCCGGTGCTGGCCCTAAAAGTCTAGAAGTTGGCACAAAGCTCTACTCTGTTGTATTCAAAAAGGGGATCATACCAATTAGTAATATAAGAACTGCGGAAACTGAAAAGCTATTTGAAGGTGTGTACCGTGATGTAAATATTGCTCTTGCAAATGAACTTGCAAAATTCTGCGAAAAAGTTGACGTTAATTTTTGGGAAGCAATGAAGGCGGCAAATTCTCAACCATTCTGCCATATTCACAAGCCTGGTATAGGTGTCGGTGGCGCTTGTATACCTATCTATCCCAAATTTATAATTGACACTGCAAATAGATTCAAGGTGGATTGCAATATCACTAAACTAGGTAGAACTATTAACGACTCTATGCCCACATACTGCGCACAGCAGGCTATAAAATTGCTAAATCAAAGAGAAGGGAAAAAAGATCTTACAAACTCTGTTATCACCCTGCTGGGTCTCGCTTTCAGAGGTGGAGTTTCAGATACACGTCTGTCCCCTACCTACAAAGTCATCAAAGAACTCCAGAAGTCGAACATAAGGGAAATCCGTATTCATGATCCATTGGTGAAAAACGACCCTTCTTTGTCTGATGAAGAAAATGTTATTCTAACATCAAATCTGGGTGATGCCTTAAAGGATACTAATTTGATCATACTTGTTGCAGACCATCCTGAGTATCGCATGTTGACGTATGAGGATACAAAAGGATCACCCATTTATGATGGTCGGGGGCTGCTTGATAAGTCAAAATTTGATCATACTGATTTAGCCACCATTGGCGTGGCTAAGAAAGAAAAAATAACAAATAGACAATCATTAAAATGATTCCCAAATTATGTTATCTAAAAAATGATAAAAAGGATTAAAGTGATCTGCAGTAATAAATAATAATCATAATCTATTGTTGTAATGTCTTATGGCAATGCTTTATAGTTATAAAAATATTAATTTTACGATCATGAAAAAAAATAGAAATAAGATAATAATCGTTAATTTGAATTTCATATAAAATAATACGTACAGGCGTTACACCGAAATTTAATTCCTGTATTTTTTAAAATAGATTCTGATTATAGAGTCTAAAATGAGCACATTTTGTATCCTTTTGGTTATCCATATGATGAGCTAGTTAAATTTAATATAGTCCACAAATAATTTTTTACATTTAATGTCCCTTGATGGCAATAGATATAACAATCTAGATTTATTATTGACAGTAACTTGGAAAGATGATTTTGTTGTATTGATTGATCAAACAAAATTACCGAATAAGCTCACATATGTTAGATGTAAGAATTACAAAGAAGTAGCAAATGCAATAAAGACACTGGTTGTAAGAGGAGCCCCAGCAATTGGTATCACAGCCGCTTTGGGTCTTGCACTTGCAGCGATCCAAAGCAAGGCAGAAAATCTCAATCAATTACTAGCAGACCTTGATACAGCTATGAGGACTTTACAATCCACACGTCCCACTGCTGTAAACCTCTTCTGGGCTCTAAAGCGTGTAATGCATAAGGCGAGGGAAAAGAAAAGTATTGGTCAAGTAAAAAAAACTATTCTTGATGAGGCTTTGAAAATGCTCAAGGAGGATATCGAAATTAACAAAACAATCGGTAGAAACGGTGCCAAATTGTTTGAAAACGGAGATGTAATAATGACACATTGCAATGCAGGATCCTTAGCTACTGCCGCTTATGGTACTGCATTAGGTGTGATAAGAGCAGCCAGGGAAGATGGCAAATATGTTACAGTTATAGCAACAGAAACTCGCCCAGTAATGCAAGGTTCTAGATTGACTGCTTTTGAATTGCAGCACGATGGCATAGATGTAAGCTTAATTCCAGATACTGCTGTGGGATTCATGATGTCTAGAGGAGCAATAAGTAGGGTGATAGTAGGTGCGGACAGAATTTTGCGCAGTGGTCATGTGTTCAACAAGATTGGAACTTATCAAGTAGCAGTTATGGCTAAAACACATAAAATTCCTTTCTATGTAGCAGCTCCATTCTCTACATTTGACTTTGAAAGTGATTTAAAAGATATTATAATTGAAGAACGCTCAAAAGAAGAAGTTACAATGATGGGAAAGCAAAGGATTGCACCAGAAGGAGTTAGAGTCTTTAATCCTGCATTTGATGTGACTCCTCCTGAATTAATTACAGGTATTATAACAGAGAGAGGTATTCTGAAACCGCCTTTCAAAAAGGAACCTGCATTAATGCGGATAAAACGTGGTAAAACTAATCCTATCAAATAGATGGGCTAGAAACGATCTACGTAGAAAATGAGAAACACATTATATAAGTTATCGCAAGTCATATGTAATTGTGCAGGATTTGATGTTATTATCATCATAATCATTATCATTATTGTTTACTTTATTGATAAAGTATTTATCGGATGAATGTCCAGCTATGTGGAACGTCAAGATGTCTTCGCAAAAGATTACTACAGAGCAAGTTTATTCAGCTCTAAGGAAATGCATGGATCCAGAGATTCCAGTTAATGTAGTAGATCTTGGACTCATATATGGAGTCGGCATTAGTCCTGAAAATAACAATGTAGATATAAAAATGACTATGACAACAAGGGGTTGTCCACTTCATGACACACTCGTTAGTGATGTGAAGAAATATGTTGGCAAAATTAATGGCGTTGGAAATATCAGTGTGAATATTGTATGGGACCCACCATGGAATATTGACAAAATGGAGCCCACTGTGAGAGAAAAAATGGGTTTTGGGAAACCAAAACTTAGATTCCAAGTAGATTATGAAAAGTACTTGCCACTTAAGAAAGGCAATTTCATAAAACAGGATGACAGTTCACTGCTCCTTACAAATGAAAAACAGCAAGGATTCATGGTAAATCAAGCGATTGTAGATTTCTGGCATACATGTGATGGGACAAAAACAATAAACCAACTGACAGACCAGTTTTCTGCTAAACTCAGATTACCTAGACAGCAGGTTGAACAAGAAGTGGTTCAGCTGGTACAACAATTACTTGAAGCTGAGTTACTTAAAGCTGATCACTAACTTTTTTGTAAACCTTGCTTAAGTATAACTATGCATTTGATACAATCCTAAAATCACATTCCTTATCTGAATCTTCACATGTAACTGTTGAGCTTGGTAGCGGTGATGGATGCATTTTAGAAAAGCTGGCAAAAAGTAATACCGATTATCTTACTAATTCTCATACTTATATTGGGATAGAGTTGGATAGCACCCAATATGAAGACAGCAAAAGACGAATTAGTCTTAAGAATGTTAAGCTGTTAAATGGTTCTTTTGAAGATATTATACCTACTTTTCCTGATAACTATTTTGATTTGGTTATTGCAGTTTTACCAGATCCCAATTTTATAGACAAAACTAAACAGCATAACTGGGAACCTTTCTACAAAACTCTATATTCGAAATTAAAAAATAATGGTTCGTTTCAACTCGTTACGGAAATAACTGATGAGCTGTTTCAACCGGTATCTGACGAAGTATACAATAAATGGGTCGAATGGCTTTCAACGACTTTTCAATCTATGGGCTTTATTCTAGCCACAAAGTATGCTGGTGCGCCATTAGCATATTCAAGTAGATGCATAAATCAATTTAGAGGGGACCCAGAGCGAATACGCATGGTTACTATGTATTTTGAAAAGAAATACTAATACTAGAACCTGGAGCATCCTTACAAATCACTACCGATCCAAGCAGATACGTAACCCCCTTGATATATGTACAATATTTTTTATATGTATTAACTATTTATAAATCGAAAGTCTTCTTTAACAGCCAATAATACTACATGCGTATTAGTTCTTTCAACATGTGGCATTGATAAATCCCTTTTTACAAAATTGCTAAGCTCCTTTCGATTCTTAAATTTAGCGATTATCATCATGTCTGTCAAACCAGTAATATCATACACTGCGCATACATTTGGTAATTTTGCTATGTGTTTTTCTACTTCCGATATCTTGCCTTTAACAGCTGTGACTTCGATGATAGCTGTCAAGTCATAGCCTAATCTCTCGTGGTCAAGCACTGCAGAATAAAATTTAATGATGTTTTCTCGTTCCAGCTTTTCTACTCGTGTAAGTACAGTTGGTGGAGATACCCCTATCTCCTGAGCTATCTTCCTGTAAGAAAGTCTAGCGTCACCTAGCAATTTTATGAGGATTTTAACATCCGTTTCGTCTAACTCCATAATGTTTAGAGCAGATTGACAAATATAAAGCTATTATTATAAAAAATTGTCAAGTATTAATTAATGACATCATAAACATTATATTCTGCTAACCGCATACTATAAAGTTGTCGTGTAAACACAACTCGTCCACACACAAATTAGAATATGGTATAAATAATGTTAAGATTGATGACATAGACTTTATTCAGATAAGATATACCGATATTCTGGGAAGGTTCTTGGCTCGATATTATCATACTGACGAGGAGGTGGATTTGGATGTTTTTAGATGTGGAGTTGGAGTGGATGGCTCATCTGTTAAGGGCTTTGCAGATATTGACGAATCAGATATGCTGCTTATCCCTGATAAGTCTACTCTCAGGATAGTTGCTCCTGAGCTTTGTCTTAGTCATTCTTCTGCGAATCTCAAAATAGCTACAGTCATCGCAGATGTGTACAGAGGCTTTGGACTGGGAAGATCAATGAGAGATCCACGATATGTATCACAACATACAGAAGAATACCTTGCACAAAATAACCTAATCTGTCATGTTGGACCTGAAGTTGAGTGCTTTATTTTTGACGAGATATTGTTTCAAAAAGACGCTGAAGGAAAAAATAATCATCAAAAAACTGAAGTTATATCAGGAGAACAATATGGAGTCGGTAAGTATCCAATACGCAGAAAAGGTGGCTATGATGCACCCCCGTTTCAGGATTCCTTATTAGAATTTAGGTTTGAAGTTGCCAAGATCTTAAAGAATTATTCTATAAAAGTTACAAATCTAAACCATGAAGTTGCAAGTAGTGGTCAAATTGAAATTAATTTTATACATAGTACTCTGACAAAAGCAGCAGATAGAGTTCAGATCTATAAAGATGTTATTAGGAATATCGCAAAGCAAAACAATAAAATAGCAAACTTTATGCCAAAGCCAATCTTTGATGAGGATGTTAATAATGATAGCGTAACCAACAGCGGTGATAATGGTTCGGGTATGCATGTAAGTATAAGTTTGTGGAATAATAACAATGAGTCTCCAAATAGCAAGAATATTTTCTATGATGATAACGACGTCTATTCACAACTAAGCCAGATAGGAAGATATTTCATTGGAGGAGTATTAAATCATGCATCTTCGTTAGCGGCAATTGTGGCACCAACGATAAACTCTTATAAACGTATAGTTCCAGGATTTGAAGCTCCTGTTTATATTGCATGGGCAAGGGCAAATAGATCTGCGGTTGTACGTATACCTGTAAACGAGAAAAATAACTTTAAATCAAAACGTATAGAATTTAGGGCACCTGATCCGTCATCCAACCCGTATTTGGCATTTTCAGCGATAGTAGCTGCAGGACTCGATGGTATGAAGAAGAAGATAGACCCTGGAGATCCAGTTAACGAAAACATATATAAAATGTCTGATTCAAAAAGAAAAAGTTTGGGAATAAAGTCTTTGCCACATAGTCTGAGTGGATCACTTCAAGCCCTAAAAAGCGACTCGAATTATCTAAGACTGTGCTTCCCTCATGAGCTCTTGGAAACTTATTTTACAATAAAACAAGATGAGTTAAATGAAGCAGGGAATCACAATTCAAAGGCTTTACAATTTAGGCTCTATTACGATGTATGATGAAAAGAACCCTGAGGAATGGCTTTTGCATATTTGAAAGGATATGGTCAATCATGTCTTTATAGAACATGATGAAAAAATTCAAATGACATCGTGATAGGATTATACAAAAAAGCAGCTGGGTAGTTGCTTATTACAAAAAATTTTCTTCCTAATGTTTATGCTTCATTTTGTAATGATCAATTGTACATTCCTTTGAACAAAATTCTGCATAGCAGCTGTCCTCAATACATGGAATGGGATCAGTATGATTAAATTTACGATTACAATAAGTACAAAATGATTCTAATGCGGGATAATTATTATTAATGTAATTGCCTATGCAGCTTCGCTTCTCCTTAAACCAAAGAATATCGACATTTGATTTTTCGGCATATGTTGCAACTATATCATATGCTTCATAAAAACCTGGTGCGTAAAATTGTCTTATAAAAGTAGCGTGATATGGATCTTTCACTGAATTAGTCTTTTTAAAAGATACTAACCATTTTTCATATGGTATAATTTCATCTTCGTTGACCGCATTTTTTTTCTCTTTAATCTTTCTTTGTTTCTGATTTTCATTCATGATGTGCCATCTTGTCTTTTATAGTGGTATTTTGGATTAAACTTTGTCGAGAAATCATGTTTTAATTCTAATATGCTCTTAAATTAAAAGACAGCTGTCTCTTTCCTGCCCCATATGACCTGATAAACTAATCCAGTCATAGTTATTATCTTATTATCTTATTATCTTTGAAGGGAATTATGAAAGAATTGGTGTAATTCAGCCGCCCTTATTCTTATCTGCTGCATTGTATCTCTATATCTGACTGTAACCGTATCATCTTCCATGGTTTGTTTATCAATTGTCACTGCAAAAGGTGATCCTATTTCTTCTAACCTTCTGTATCTTCTTCCTATTGATCCAGATTGATCATAGAAGACATCAAAATCTTTCTTGAGGCTAGAGTAAATCTTCTGCGCTTTTTCGTCTAATCCCTGTTTTGCCATCAGTGGAAGAACGCCGGCTAATATCGGAGCAAGATATGGTTTCAACTTTAATGCGACTCTGTCGTCATGTTCCATATCCTCAAAATAAGAGTGCTCTAAGATTGCGTAAATGCTTCTATCTATCCCCATCGAAAGCTCAAAAATATGAGGCAAAATCCTAGTCTGATCTGAAGGATCAATCACCTCCAGATTGTGCTTGCTTATGGTGCTATGTCCTTTGAGATCATAGTCTGAGCGGTAGTTACATGCTACAAGCTCAAGCCATCCAATACTGGTCTCAACTTCATAATCAAATGCTGTCAAGGCATAGAATGCTTTTTCATCATTAGATAATCTCCTAAACCTAGTGCGCTTCATATCCAACCCAGTCCTTACGTAGAACTCATTTAGGAGTGCAAGGTAATATGCTATTAATTTGTTCGGTATTATCCCCTTTCTTATAGCCTCGTCTGCTGTAACTTCAGAAACTGCTGATTGATCATAGAGCCTCAGGACGGAATCTTTAACTTCTTCAAAGTTTCGCAATTCATCAAGCTTGTTTGGATTGCAAAATACTTCAATCTCTGCTTGATAGAATTCTCGTAGCCTAAGTAAGCTCTGCCTTGGAGCGATTTCATTTCTGAAACTTTTACCGACTTGAGCAATACCCAGGGGCAATTTGCCACGCATAGTTTTGAAAACTCGGGGAAAATCTACAAATATTGTTTGACAGGTCTCTGGTCTGAGATATGCTTCTTCTGCTGCAGGACCTACCCCGATTTTAAACATCATGTTAAATCGATTTACATTTCCAAATTGCCCATTACATTTTGGGCAGTTTAAGCTGTATTTTTTAATGATTGCATTTATGTCTTCGTCAGACTGTCTCTCGGGTACATTTTCACCAGTTCTTTCTGTTATGTATCTGTCAGCTCTGAAAGTGGAACCGCACTTAGTACATTTAATGATAGGGTCAGTAAAGTTATCAATATGGCCAGAAGCAACAAAGACGCTTTTGCTCATAATTTGGGAGCCATCTATTTCAATCATTCCATCGCGCCTTATGACCTCTTTTCTCCATAGATCAATGAATTTATTTTTCATATTGACTCCCATTGGACCATATTCCCAAAAACCTGCCACAGCATCTGCGTAGATTTCACAACTTGGAAAGTAAAATCCTCTTTCTAGCGCAAGTTTCATTATCTCATCGTAATTGCTCATCTTATTCTTGTATAGCATCTATTTACATATGTCTTAAATCTATTGTGTAAGGAATTGTCAGACTCATTCTTTTAAAAAATGAATGTCAATTAATGGCCCTTTCAGTCTTTCTCTTACATATGTAGTTTATAGTTTATCCAGCATGGAATCGAGAAAGGTACAAAAATATGTAAAGGCCATTAATTTGTAATATCTATAATAAGTACATATGTATATATGTCTAGCTACCTTGTTCTCTTTCTTCGACATTCGTGTGATAGCTTAATAGATTTGCAACAACTTTCAAATTCTCTATATCTCCTCTTATATCATTTATGGGCGTCTCCATTATTATTGGTAAATTCTTAATTTTACTATGTCTTACTAACGCAGCAACTCCTGTCAATCCAATTTTTCCTAGGCCAATATGTTCGTGACGATCGAGTCTAGAATCTATAACGCCTTTTGAATCATTGAGGTGTAATAGTTTCAAATTCTCTAAACCTATTGTCTCATTGAAATGATCCAGATTTTTCTCAACTTGTATCTCGGTTCTCAAATCATAACCACATGAAAAAGCATGACATGTATCTAAACATACTCCAATTTGTTTATGTTCCAGCCTATCTAAGATCAGTCTTATTTCCTCGAATTTACTACCTATACTATTTTTCTGACCTGCACTATTTTCAAGCAGTATCATGACTGGAGTAGTTCTTCCATGTACTAATCTATAATTATCAAAAGCATAATTACAAGCTTTTACCACCTGATCGATTCCGCTTTCAACTCCCTTTCCAAGATGGCTACCAAAATGAATTACAAGATAAGGAATGTCAAGCATGCTACACCTATACACTTCTTCAGCCAAAATACTGACTGATTTTCTATATATTTCTCCGTCCGGAGAAGACAAATTGGGTAGATATGGCATATGGACTGCAACTGAACTTTGCTGAATATTGCTGCCAGATAGCTTTGACTTGAAAAGTTTAACATCTTCTTTGTCTATTGGCTTGGCAGCCCACCCTCTAGGATTTCTAGTAAATATTTGAAAGGCGCCGCAACCAATTTTCACTGCATTGTCCACAGATCGTGATATTGCACCACCTATTGAAACATGAAATCCTACTTTAAGATTCATAGATGAAATTTTAGATTAACCTATCGTCAATTTAAAATATTATATAATTGCACAATGGTATTTTTATTCTAGTTTATCTTTGATACTTTGATGTCCATTTGGCTATAATAAAGCTAGGAACCGGTGATATCGCAAAGTATCCGTTTCTAAAGGAAGCCTCAGATTACATCAGGGAAAGTCAGTTTAATTTGGAAGAATTTGACCGACCAGAGATGAAGTATATTATAGATAGAGCAGCTGAAAAAATAGAGACAGAAGTAGTTAATGGAACGATATATGAAAAGGTAGATAAATATGAAATTGAAATACTTACTTTTCTTATTACAATCATAATAGTAAAAGCTATCAATATTGAATCCATACTCCGTAAACATTCTTTGTTTGAGGCGATGAGAGTAGAAAAATTTCTGACCGAAGATTTAAGAAAAGAAAAAAATGAGCAAAAGAAACGTCTTCTCCTGTTCAAGATCTTTGGGGAGTTGTTCAAAGTCCGTGTTGATATTGACACTACGGATAACAGATTGTTCAAAGTTAGGGTTACTGATTACCTAATGCGAGCATCTCATTTCCATGAGCAAGAATGGAAACTAATCAATAGATTATTACATAAAGGTTATGTATACCTTGATGCTGATGAAACGGTCAGGCTCATTAGAAGTGAATTGAGCACATTAATTCACGACAGGGTAAAGTCAATGACTTTATCAACACTACCAAAAGCAATTGAAGTAAAAGTAGATGAGCTGAAAGCTAAGCTTGTACCAAGGTACGAGTATGAACACCATATATATAAAACAACTGATTACGCTCCATGTGTTAAACATGCATTAGAGCTAATGAACAGGGGAGAAAACCTTCCTCATTCTGCAAGGATAATGCTTGCAACATACATGTTGGCAATTGGAAAAAGTATAGATGAGATTATAATTCTATTCCATAATGCACCTGACTATAATGAAAAGGTTACTAGGTATCAGGTTGAACATCTTGCTGGCGTTAGAGGGAGCCATACCAAATATTCTGTTCCTTCCTGTGAAAAGCTTCGAAGCGAAAATTTGTGCTTTGCAACCGAAAAATGTGAGGGAATAAGAAATCCGGTTCAATTTGGGAGAAATTATAAGAAGGAATTATGATCGTAGCCGATAAATCTACAAACCAAAACATAATGTTACTCAGGAATGCATTCAGAGAATATTATTTTAGATATAGCAAAATTCCTGAGACTCCAGAACATATTGAACAACGTGAATTTGGGTATATGCAATTTGGCGCTGGGATGATTAGACATCTGTCGTTCCGAAATATTGGGGAACTTTTGGCAATATTGATAAAGGAAGTTCCTTCAGACGTCTACTGCTCAAATGCATATTATAGATTTCCAACATATACGATGCAAGAAAAACAATGGATTGGAGCAGATCTTATTTTTGATATCGACGCAAAGGATTTACATTTACCTTGTGAGCTTACACATTCATATTTCGTATGCACAAATTGTAGTGAGGTACAAGATAGCAAATTTGAATTATGTCCATCTTGTAGCACTGGCAAGCTTACTCAGACGTTGATTCCATGCAACAAATGTAATTACGCTTTGAAGAAAGAAGTAAAACACCTAGTCGATCTGTTAATGAATGATCTAGGTATTGAGGAAAAGTCTATTCATATCTATTTTTCGGGCAACAATGGATATCATATCCACATTTTGGACAATGAGTTTTATAGGCTAGATTCACAGGCTAGGTCAGATATCGCAGGGTACATAATGGGTAATGACATAAGGGCAGAAAGTATTGGGGTAAGAAAAGCATCATCCTCCTCCTCATCTGTAGTTGATTTCTCAGTTAAATTTCCAAAGAGTGGAATGATTTACGGATGGCGACAAAGAATAGCCAAGAAGTTAGGAATAGATCAATCGCTGTCAATCTCAAAGGTGGAAAAAATAGTTCAACAAAAAGGAGGATATAGTGGATTTAAGTCAGAGCTGCTCAAGATGGCTAAAGAGATGGGCGTAAGAATCGATCCTCTAGTAACAATGGATGTTCATAGAGTGTTTAGAATGGCAGGCACACTTAACAGTAAAAGTGGATTAACTAAAGTACTGTGCAAAGAAATCGAATCATTTGATCCATCAAGAGATGCGTGTTTTTTGACTGATAAAGAAGTTAATGTCAATATAAAATCACCAATAAAGCTTAAATTAAAAGGTCAGTCATTCAGTCTAAAGAAACAAACAACAAAATTACCTGCTTATGCAGCAATATACTTGATTTGTAAAAGACTTGCCCAAGTAACAGAATGAGATATTCAAAGAATCTGTGAATTTACAGCAATTGCTGAGCTGAAAGAGAAGATAACAACGATAATAGGCATATGTCCCAAACAATTTTTGATAACTAAATAACGCCACAAGTACAGAATCCCAAACTGTTTGATTTAGTTGATTATGAATTATACTTAATTGTGTTATTTTAGTAATAATTAGGCAATAACATGATGTTTTTTGAATATAATAGGAGGAAGTTTTTATAAAGATGTTAGGTTAACAATTACTGAATTTATATGCCTACAGAACGTAGAATAGCAAAATTGAGTATTTTCTCAGCACTAGCTTTAGTGATGGCATCAGGTGTTATCGCATTTGCATCAGTTTCAGCTCAGCAATCTGGCGGAAGCAAGGTCTCAATAGTAGAAGGAGCGGCCACAATGGCTGATAAAGCATTCGATCCAAGTCCAGCCAATGTAAAATCAGGAGATACAGTAACATGGACTAATGATGACAGTACTCCACACACAGTAACATCAGGTAAAGGATCCAGCGATCCAAATATGGGAAAAGATTTTGATTCTTCACCAGGACTTAAAACATTGTTAGCGCCAAAACAGACTTTCGATCACAAGTTTACCGCTGCAGGAGAATTTCCTTACTTTTGTCAAGTTCATCCAACTATGGTAGGAAAAGTTGTTGTCTCCTAGGAAGATCTTGTCATGAGAATCACTACCTTGGATTCACATATGTATAGTACAAAAATTACTCATGAGCACAAGTAAAAACGACTGTTGACCTGATACGTTTCAGGTCATCTAATTTTTGATAACATCGTATTTGTCATCTTGTCTTTTGTGTATATCTTGTTTTCGAGAAACGGTGTTATTTGTATCTGGTCAAAGAAGGTTTAGCGAAATTATAAAACGCTATATTTACGCATATAATAACAAATATTCTTCAATGTTTTATATAAACGCTCGTCTAGATGGAAAGTTCATACAAATACTACTCTAATAGTAAAAGAGAAAGAACTGACCTATCTACAGTCGCAGTCTGATAATTGTATGAATGGTTATATTTCATGTGATATATCTTGCCAACATAGGCCAAATACAATACAGCAGCAGATACAAGCGGAACTGTCTCTTCCTCATTAGAGCAAAATATCTTAGAGAAGACGGGCAAAATAAACTGATAACGATATTAATAATGATATAAATATGACTACTGCGGATGGTGGAGTAAAATCATTTGACAATACTTGTAATAGATAATCTCTCACCATTTACTCCAGACATACTGAATTGTCTAAATAATCTTGGCGCAATCTATATTTGTAAAAAATTTTCTGAAATAAATAATAGTAATGAAAACCTTGAAAATAACCATTATGATAAAGCAATATTGTCTGGAAGGCCAAGGAATCGCAGGGAGATCAATATTACAAATTCAAAGATCATAAAGCATTACTTTGAAAATGATATCCCTATATTAGGAATATGTTATGGTGCAGAAATTATAGCTTTAACACTTGGGGGATCAATCTCTAGAATGAACTGTAATGTTCAAGGTACAGTATCTGTGACTGTATCAAAACCAAACAGATTGATAAATAATAGAAAATCAGTTAGTGTCTATGAAAGCCATAGGTATTGTGTTTCAAGATTGCCAGAAGGCTTTGGATCGCATGCAAGTTCACAACACTCTGAAAATGAAATTTTTTCCCATAGAAAAAAGAAGATCTTCGGTGTACAATTTCATCCTGAAAAAAGTGGAGAGGATGGTATAACGTTGTTATCAAACTTCATAAAACTCTGATATACGGTTAGAGTTAATAAAATAAGAATGATTTTTATTTCAATTGGGTTATAAACATCTTATTGCACCCTGAATCAGAGCATTCCATTACTTTGCCATTACTTAGTGAGAAGGATGAAAGTATTACTATGCCGTTAGTGATTAACGTGGTTACAAGGTATTGGGGTGAAGAGATTCCATTAGATAATGGAGCCGCAGCAAAGAATTATCCTGGACTCAAAGGACCTATAATGATAGAGGGAATAGACCTAGCTGAAAAACGTGGCTTTGTTTCATATATTTATGAGGGCTCTATCAGAGATCTCAAGAAAAGGGTTGACCAAGGCATCCCGCCAATAGTTATAACTCCTGGTATTCACGAAACTATACAACATGCAACCATTATTTGTGGCTACAACCCCGAGGAACGTAGACTTCTCACTTATGTTCCACAACCTGATACAGTAGGCGCAATTCCTGAAGTAAAATTTGAGCACGATTGGAAACAAGATGGTATGGTTACGCTAATACTGATTCCAAAAGATATGGTACATCTGTTCAAAAATGAGGATCTAAGATTTAAAGACTCAAATCGAATTTGTTTTGAAGCAGAGAGATTGTATCATCAAGGGGATAGTTATGGTGCCATAGATAAATTACGTAAAGCAGTTGAAATTGACAGTGAAAATCCTCAGGTGTGGTGTTTACTTGGCGGTCTATATAATGAACTTAGCTCTGAAGAGGCAGTAGTATGTTACGAGAAAACGATCAAGATTAATCCAAATTATTACCTTGCTTACCGTGGTCTTGGAAATTATTATTTAAAAAAGAAGGATTATACCCTTGCTGAATCATACTATACAAAAGCAATTGAGATCAATTCTTATAGATTTGGACCAATATATAAAAATCGAGCGGTTGCACGATTGCAACTTAATAATAATCTAGGGGCCAAAGAGGATCTTAAAAGGTACCTTGAACAAACACCTAACGCGGGAGATCGAACAAACATAAAAGATGCATTAGATCAGCTTTAAAAATCTAATCAACATTCAATCATCATTTGCGTTTGATGTATATATATAAATATATTCCTCCACTTCTAATCTCAGAAGGGGTGTAAGCAAATTAATACGATTGAGGTCTTAAAGTCTATTATCGGTGTGATTAGTATTAAAATAGAGTGGGTAAAAAGGAGGGAACTATACGACAAGCTATGATCATATGAAGAAAATCGGCTTAATTAACAAGGATACAGATCATTCTAAGAATATTCTAATAGTTTTTCCAGGTGCTTTCTCAGCAAACAAAATGGATGAACTGAAGGCTCTCATAAGCAAAAAGCTTCAGTTAAGCAATATTATGGTGAATAACATCGTTAATGAAGGAACATGTATTGCCTTTGAGGTTGCAGATGTTGTAGAAGCGGCAGCGATAACATCTGAAATGTTCGGTATAGACAAGGTTGCTATTGCAAAACGTATCGAAAATGAATTCAATAACATTGTAAATGAAATTGTTCGTATCGGAAAGCAAATAATATTGCCAGGTGAAAAATTTTTTGTTAAAGTTTGTACTAGCGATAGTGCGAAAAAAAAAATTAGCTACGTTGGAAGAGATATAGAATTTGCCTCTGTAGGTAATCTTGTAGCAGAGCTCTCTCATCTAAGAGCAACACCAGTGAAAAATGAACTTGGAGCTGATAAAATAATTTTAGCATATATTAGCAACTATTCAGCATATGTATGTCTTCAAATAGATAAAGCTCTTGGAGGCTTACCATTTGGCTACCAAAACAAGAAAGTAACATGCGGTATACATAATATTCTGTCACTTGTGGCTTGTATGTTATCTATAAAATGCGGTTTTATACCTGAGCTCTTTATTCTGTACACCAATGAATACGATCTTAAAGAAAATGCAAAGATGTTTGGTCATATAGCATACAAGATGGCAATCAAAAAATATACACTTCGAATAATGCATATCGATATTCCAGATGGATATGATAATAATATAAAATTCATGTTGCAAGAGAGTATATCTGCTAGGATTTCAACTCTTTTACCAGGAAAGCAATTGGTTATACCGTTAAGTGCAGCGATTCATCCTCCATGGTTCATAGAAGAAGTTACAGATAAAATTGTACAGGCAAGGAAGAACTACTGGATGCCCCTTGTGCTCTTAACTACAGGCATATATCATGAAGCGATGGCAATGGGGTTAAAAGACAAGACAATGCTAATTGATGTTCTGATCAATAATATGACTTTCACAAAGCTTGATTATAAAAAATATCAACATATGATTGATACTTCATCTAAAGTTGCACTTAGGAATATGAAAACTATTTCATTAAATGTAGGACCTAATTATCTCCACAACATTATCGATTCCGTTTAGTTTTTCAGTTAATGTCCTCAATTCATTAGCCTTTCTTTGATATTTAGAATCACTTAGTATTTGGCGAATTGCAACAGCAACCTGACTAGAATTCAATTGTTTTGATTTTAACATAAGACCTACACCAATTTTAGCGATCTTCTCAGAATTGCCTAGTTGTTCACCATGATTTTCGATAGGTATCGTGATAATAGGTTTGCCAAACCGGATAGCCTGAGATATTGCTACATGCCCACCACGCAATACTATCAAATTACTCATAGCAAAGATCTCATCTCGCACAGGGCACCATTCATAGTACCATCCTAATCCTGAGAGTTTTTTAGGCTCAGGATTTCCTTTTGGTTTCCCTTCAGAAATTATATATTGAATGTTATCATGAAGTTGTTTGCAAGCATTTACTGCAATTCTAATGATTGGCATGCGGGTTTCTAATGGTCCACTAACATGAATAAATACAATTGGTTTGGATCTGTCTAAACCAAGAAAATTTGCTACCTTGCTGATATGTTCTGGCGTCACATATGATTTTGGTGTAGTAAAACCCACGTAATTTAATTTCCGTGCCACAGAGCTAGTGTCCCAGACATTGTGGGACGCTATTGTATAAGGTGGAGGCAGATCAGGTACTAGAATTCTGTCTGCTAATGTCCACATGATGCCAAGAATTTCACCGGTTATCTTTTCAAATACCCTAGATATCCAGAATTCCCGAAGTCGCGGAGAGAGTAAAAGTTTAACTTGATTCAAAATCACTATAGATGGTATTCCTAAAAATTTGGCTGCTATAACTGGTGATAGTCTTGAATCTGAAACTATGATATTTGGTCTATATTCTATCATGTTATGGGCCTCTTTACTAATCTGCCTTAGAAAATTCGTAAACCATTTGGGAATATTTGAAATACTATACTTTATTGAAAACTCGCCTTCAATATTCCATGAGAACTCAACAGGAGGAACTATTACACAATCGTAGCCATGCATGCTAATATACATTTCTGCTTCTCCAAAAGAGGAAAACCTAGAAAATACTCCCAAGTTCCGAAGTTTATTTGCTATCATAACCAGTCGGCTAGCATGACCAAGGCCAACTCCATAAGGCGTAAGATAAGCTTTTGCCAAGTTATAAAATTGTAAAAAAGGCCTTACTATATATTGCTAAGTAATGCCGAGCTAGACTACTTAGGCGGAATATAATAACGTCATCATAAGGGTATCAACACGAACCTATTTGCGTCTAATAGATGTGTACAAATGAAAATATGCAGGAAAATAAAAATGTAGCATTGATTTTATAGGAACTATGCAACTAGGTAGAAGGCTAGTTAAAAAATTAGTATTACATATTAGGTAGTCCAATCAAAAGTGTGAGCTATTTAACCTTGATTGTTAATTTTACATTTGACACTTTATGCCACATTTTTAAAAGTATTATAATAAGCATACAATATTCATGAGTTAATACCCTTTTGTATCATCACATGTTACTCTAACTTTAGCCTATGGGATAAAATAACTATGTATAGCGATATTCAAGCTACAGCTCAACTTTTTTAACAATTCCATTAGGGTCTAATTCTTTATATATGTTAGCTCCAAATTTGTATAGTTGTGATTCTGGCATAAGCCAAGCATCGGGGGGAGCGCCAGCCTTATAGCATATGTTTGCAAGGTACTCGTCAATATCCCAATTTAACTCCACAGGAACTTGGGGAAGGAGTAATCCTGTGCCATACTTACATTTTAACATTAAACCATCTCTTCCAATTTTAATATGGCTCTTGTAATCTTTTAGATTCTGAACTTCTATCTTCTCTGGTGGCGAAAGAACACTAACTTCAAAAATTACATTTTTAAGATCCTCTTTGTTTATCGGCTCAAATCTAGGATCCTGTGTGGCCGCGGATATAGCAGCTTCGATTACTGATTGATAGAGTGTTTTTTCAGCAAGTGGAAAGCCAATACATCCACGCAGATATTCTTTGTTATTGTTTAGGTAATTTAGAGTAACAAATACTCCAGCCTTAAGAGAAACTCCGTATGAATTGTCGGCATTAATGACGACTGACTCATTAAGATATTTTTCAACTGCTTTTCTAGCTAGCTTAACTAACTTTTCTCCGTATATCTCAGACATATATTCAACCTATATGTAAATTACAAGTATGAGCAAAACTTAATTTAAATTATACATAATATTAATATTAATAATATTGTCTTAAATGCTAATAATCTATCAATTATCTTACTAGAAAAAGACCCTTTCGATGAATGAACCAGAGTTTATGAGAACTCTAATGCAAGTTATTATATAATTCAATCAAAAATAAATTGAATGATGAAAGTTACCTTGACCTAATGTGTTTTTATAAATTTTATCTAATTATAGGCGTTTTCTTATCAAAACCACCAGAGCCAAATTTACAGTAAAAGCACTGATCTGATTGCATATAAGGTATTTGCTGAATTACTACTGCACCGATTTTGAGCGCAATTTTAGTCATTATCCTATATTTCAAGGGCATTGAAGGAATAACCTCACTAAAATAAACCTTGTAATGATCTGGACACAGTTTGAGGCTGATTTGAGCTTTCTGTCTATGATCAGGACTGATATCTTTGTTGTTACTTATGGTCTTGGCTATATTAATCTGTTCACGGATATACTCGTGTTTTGGACAAGGGCAATCTTTACCCTGCGGATGCTTATATGCTGGGACATTCCTCCAATTAAACTCTGGGAAGTCCTTCTCAAAATCATCCATATTGAAGGTCACTATACTTACAGTGTCGTATCATATAAAGATGTAGCAAGTTCATAGCAACCTTACTTATGATTCCACATTCCAGATATAATTAATCACTTTAAATAACAAAAAAATATATCTATCTTCTGTTATCTAACAAATCACAATCGACGTGGCACGGGACCAATATATTAACGGAAGCAGCAATGCAGCAGCAGCTGCTACTACAACTGCAGCAAGAAATAATAATACTAGGATACAGAATGTGAATTCGGCCGATTCTAACCTAAAGACTCTTTTAGACTTCAAAAAAACTCTTTTGGAAGAACAGAAAACAACCGATCAAAGGATTCAGGACATCAACAATAAAATTGATTCCACTAAGATGCAAATTGATGAGGAACGAACCCAATTAGATGAAATGCGTAATAAGCTAAAACAAATTAACGAACAAAAAGATACAGAATATACTAAATTCATGGAGCTAAAGAAAAGCCTTATCGATATTAGGGATGAAATGAAGAAGACTATTGATGATAAGACGGGATCCTCATCAACTTCAAAATCGCGCAAAGATAGGTTTGACTTTGCAAATTTGAGCAAGAATTTAGAACAGATTGAACGGGATATCCAGACTAAGAAATTATCAAAAGACGAAGAACGAAAACTGGTTGCAAGATCAAAAGAAATTGCCACTAAATTGCATGGTTTGAAGATCATCCACAAGAAAGAAGAGCATTATAGAAGAATTTCTTCTCAATATGATGCACTTAAAACTAAAATGAATAGCATCTTTGATCAAAAAAATGAATTTGGAAATAAGATTGGTGCATTGAAAGCTAGCCTCGATTCATTATTGAATCTGCGTGAAGAATTATACGAAGAACGAAGAAAAGAAATTCATGGAATAAGAGAAATTGCAGCAAAATTAGAAATGGTAGATACTCAACTAAATGCAATTGAATTCAGAAGGTCAAGAATACAATACAGTGAGCATAGGCAAAGGAGACATAAGGAGTCTGATGAAAGGCGTACTTCACGATATGAAGTATCACAGGAGAGGACAAAACGCTCCAAAGAAAATCAAGAAAGGTGGAACACTTTAAAGGAAGTTGCATTAAAAAAGATGTCAAACGGTGAAAAATTAACCTTTGATGAGATGAAACTCATTTTTGGAGATAGTGGGCCTGAATAACATGATAACAATATATGAATCCTTATGTCGCAAAAGTTTGGTCGAAACAATACAAAGTACAACCACATGGCAGCAATGATGATGAATCAGTAAGAAGAGTGTGTATAGCTGCTACGTAATAGTCAGAATATTGGTATTTATACGATTCTCTAAGAGCCTCCTTAGCAAATTGTTTTGCTAATTACCATCTATAAATAAACTTACCAGCTATATACTACCCACAGTAACAGCCCTATTGCTATATTAAGTTGATCGTAATCAAATATCAAGCTTCGCACTATAAGGATTATTTCTTCATAACATGTTCTTAATATTGAAAATCTTTCCAAGTAGCAAAGTCTTATTGTCAAGTCTGGAAAATTCCATAATGTTTAACGTTGAACTTGAATTATTATCCCCATTCCCATCGTTATTGAAGGAATTTTTTGATTCTTGTACAAGGATCTTCGCACACTGTAGTTACATTTTCATATTATCAGTATTCTTTTATGGGTATGAATATATGAAAATGAAATATTACATAAATGACAGTGTAGTGATAATAATGTGATTGTCTTATGTCGACGAGGTCCATGTACCTAGATCTATGATAAGTACGACAAACCACATAATCTTTTGTTTAGTTTGGTTCTGTTATTGTTGCCGCGTTCAATATGCATTATCTTTACTTACCTTAAAAGTTCTTATCACCATTAACAGCATTTCTTCACCATCTTCTTCAAGTGATACAGCTAATTAGTTCTAATATTCTAACCAAAAAAATAGGTTCACTTTCAACTTGTATAAACAGAGTAAACAAGTCAACAGAAGGCTAACTCACATAGTAGTTACAGGCTGTCTCGATATTGCCAAGGTATATCTTATATTGAAGTCAGTCAAATTATAAATATTAATATTACTGTACCGTACTTGTACTACCTATTATATCTATAACTTTGGCATCCTTTCCAAACTGAATTGATAGAGTTCTTGCTGTTTTATTATTGTCTGTTTCTCTAAATGTTGCATCTTTACCATCTACATGTACTCTAAATGGTGCATCTGCATTACCTTCCTTTTTA
>DATFDI010000088.1:0-24940 GCA_035252175.1 Nitrososphaeraceae archaeon | reverse complement strand
TTCGGTGGTTTGGCAAGTATCCTGGGTCTAATTTTGGGAGGATTTTTATACAACGCAATTGGTGCGGTTACTTTTCTTATTAGCGCCGGAGTAATATTCTCTATTTTCCTGATGTCTTTTCAACTGTTGAAATGGAAATAGTCTTTTTTACCCGGAAGGTCATGATAACTTATAACCAATAATTTATGTAGCTGCTAAACAACGATAGCATAACGTACTGTTGTAAGAGCTCTAAATTCTCCTCATATGAGACTAATGTGTACTTACAACTGGTAACTAAATGAATCTGAGTATATGTTGTAAAAATACTCGATAGGAAAGAAACCATAGGAGTAGTATTGGATTAACTATTACATATTTTGATACTTATATGACGTACGATTTGTCTTTATTAGATGAGTAACATGTAGTCATCTCTATCAATTCGCATAGATAACTTTATGAATATGCAAATTGACGATAGCCTATGTCAAAAAATTCTGAACCAGCAGATGCTGAGGGAGCATCATTCTCAATCAAAAACGAAATAATCAGAGGATTAAATGAAGATTTGGCAAGGGAGTACAAAGCAATTATCCAATATGTCGTATTCAGTAATACGTTGAAGGGAGCCGAATATGGAGATATCGCAGAGCAGCTAAAAAAGCATGCATCACAGGAGCTAGCACATGCATTAGAGGTAGCTAGACAGATTGACTATCTTGGAGGGGATCCAACCATGAAAGGTAAAGAAGCTGAATATTCCCAGGATTCAAAGACGATGCTTGAAATTGACCTCAGAGCCGAACAAGAGACTATTAAAAACTATAGGGAGAGAATACGTCAGGCAGAGCGTGCTGGTGAATTTGCTCTTTCTGAAACATTAAGAGATATTATAGCAGAGGAACAGGATCACGAAATAGATTTGAAAGATGCTCTAGGCCTACGATAATAGTAATAGTGGCCATCTTGTACCAGAATTTTATTATTAAATGATGATTCGTGAAGAATATTTACATCTAAATTTGTTACTCCTGGTAGAATAACAAATCATACTAGTATTACATAAGTCATTATACAATTATAAGTTCGATATTATTTCTGTTTTCTGCTTCTTTTCTTTTTTGTTTTTCAATGCCAACGAGAATTTAATAACACGGTATCAAATGGTATTAACAACTAGTAATTATTATTTTTAATTATTATATAAGTAGAAATATAATAGATCTTGGCATATGGCCTCCGTATAACAATTTATCGTTGATGCGAGGATAATTAAAAATATGTGCCATATTTTTACTACTAGCATACATATCCTACATTGTAGAAAAATGTCGTCAAATGAGCTACGTAATCATTCTCTCGATTTATGCTGTACATGACATTTACAAGCTTGTTTTCATTTACCCATCCTATTTTTATTAGATCAATTAAATTACGCTTAATATCTTCCCTTTTCAAATGGGTTTTTTTATGCAGCGCATATATAGTTAACATTTTATTCTCTTCTGCTAAAGCCTTCATAATCTTGATCTTGCCAATGCTGCCAAGACCAGTTTCTACTACCTCTTTGCTAGGTAATGTTCTATCATCTATCATCTTTAATTGGAATTGCGTTTGATCTGCTTATGAAGGATCGGTTCAAGCTCTTGCAAAGATGCTCCATGTATTCCGATCTCTTTTAATGATCTAATCTCGATCATTTTTCTTAACTGTAAATCATGAAGGCTATCTTCTATATCTAATTTCTTTAATTTGAATTCTTCACTTAATTCTGACATACGAAGACGAATTTCTTTGAGTTCAACATATTGTTTTTTCTTGATCCGTAACGCTCTAACAAGTGCCATTAGGGTAAGTATCTGACTTTTTGATAGCCCTTCAACTTCCTCAGTTGTTATAGACGGATTAATCTGACCATGTACCTTTCGAATATGGTCTAAATTCATTCTGCCTGTTCCCTGTGATTCCGCAAGATTTCCCGCATACAGGAGAAGATCGAGAGCGTACCTCACATCACCGTTGACATCTGGAGAAATAGTGATTTTGGATGTTTCATCTATGATGTCTGATCCGATAGCTTTTGGGTTGAATGCTTCTGCACACCTACTTACCAATATATCACTGATTTGCTTAGTTGAATACATAGGGAACTCGATCGGAACTCTCCCTAAAGTGCTTAGCTCTGCCTGGTCAAGCCTATTGTAGAACTCTGTACTCCTCGCAATAAATATGACTCCTTTTACATTGCATGGTTTATCGGGATCAAATTCGTTAAGGCGTGTAAGATCATATATAATGCTGCTATCCTTAGTAGACTTGATGAGATAATCAATCTCATCAAGAATAATCAGCGCATGTATCTTATTTTCGTGTAAGTAGCGTAATAAGTACCTCAACATTTCTTCAGCACTTAGACCCTGTGCGGGCAGCTCAGGAGCGATTCGTTCTAACAATAGCCTATAAATTGCATATTTATTTCCTCCTTGCAGTTTTAAATTGACATAAGCAATCTTTATCACCAATCTATTCTTAACAAAATCCTGCTCTAGTAATTTAGAAAATTTCAGAACAGTAGATGTCTTGCCTATGCCTGCTGGACCAATAATCTGCAGTACAGCTAATGGAAACCTATCTGGAGCCAAATAGGAGTCGCGAAATACATAATGGATTTGCTCAATCTGCCTTTCCCTATGCGGAAGATCAGCTGGTATGTATCGTGGTGATAACTTTGATCTATCCCGAAATATGGCACTTTCAGACATTTTGCTGGTATGATAAAATCATCAAGTATATTATATTAAAAGTATCCTAGTATTATAAATAATAACATTGCGCAATTTTAAATATTTCGATTAATCTCTTGTAATACCATTAAGAGTTCCATTATCTAGTTTCTTGAAAGCCGATCAATTTATTGTAGATCTATTTAGCACACACCGTCAACAATTTGGAATTTATGGCTTTAATCAGGATCAACCACTAGTACTCGCCTCTGTTGCCACATTTCTCTGATGTAATAACTATTAGCATATTTAAATCTGAAATATTCTTTAAAATTTGGAAAAAATGCGTAAATCTCATCAAATCTGGTCTTACGTGGTAAAGATCCAGCATCCTTGAAGACGAAAAAGCAGGGACCAGTATAACGCGATAGTTATTCTTTATTCCATGAGCTTAGCATATGAATATACAGCTTTAATCGTATGCTAGGGATATGTATCCATTCAGATATTTTACAACACGCTCAATCCATGTTCATACAATGGAACATTTAATGAATATTTATATTAAATATGAAAGCTTCAGCTCCATATCATAACTTTTTTATTTCACTCTCTTAAACTTTGTATCGGCGATTCCTGCTGAATTCAACTTTTATCATTGAAAACAATTATCGTGATATATGCAACAGAGGGAATAAAATGTGTAAATATATCTCCGAAAACAGAAATATGGCGTATTTAGTAATTTCAATATATGCAAAACTTGCATAGATCATTAATTTATGCTATCCGACCTGAGTAAGGAGAGAATTGACGATAGAAAGCCACGAAGAGAGGGCCTAACTTATATCACAGACAAGTTGCAAGGCATAGATAGAGATAATTTTGAGATTATATCTTCGATGATAGATGTAGTAAAGATCCATGGTGCATTTCCACTATTAATGTCTGAAACAGCTCTGGAAAAGAAAATAAAGTATTACCATGATTTTGATATCCTTGTGTCAACAGGAAGTACTATCACTGAATATACTATTATGGAAAACTCCTTTGAGAGATTTATAGTAGAGGCAGCTAGAGTTGGATTTGATATAATACAAATAGGTGAGAACAATATAGATCTGTCTATCGATAAAAAAGAAAAGATAGCAAATATCATTCATTCAAAGGATCTCGAAATTCTATGGAAGGTGGGAAAAAAAGACCCAAGACACCAGCTTGGAATTAATGAAACACTATCAAAAATAGATGAAGCAATAAAAGCCGATGGTAATAAGATAATACTCGAAGCAAATCAGGGTATGGCTGTTGGTATTTATGATGAGAAAGGACTTGTGAAATGGAATTTTGTAGGGGCACTGACTGCAAAATATCCACCAATGAACTTTATCTTTGAAGCTCCATTTGAGTCCCAACAGTCTTCTTTAATTGCTGAATTTGGCCAACGGGTTAATATGGCAGAAATTCACCTTGATTTTGTACCACTGGTTGAATCACAGAGAAGAGGCTTCTTGTCAAATTCAACTTATGGTATATCTTCATATTCCCGTAAAGAACCGGAAGGTGGACCTGCTTCTAAGTTCATTTATTATATTATAAATTCAAAGCATCCTGTAGAACAGGGAGAATTGATTCATCTTACACATCTTCCTAGGAGGACAATTCAGAATGCAATTGACGAATTAAAACATCAAGGATTGATAATTGAGAAAAATAGCCTAGAAGATACTCGGAGGAAAACCTATTATCCTGTAAAATCTGATTGGCTTTGACATTAATGATAAATTGCTCACACTATTGATTTAGATTTAGAACACATGATAGCATAACATAACCATATAAAATAAAAAAAGCAATTTACCTGTCATTAACTTCCTATACTATAACAATTGCAAGTCTCATTATTTAGTAAGTCTATTGAAACTTAAGTGTGGTTTAAGTCTAATGATATCTTCATCATATGTTATTTCCTCTTCAAATAAATTGTTACGGTATAACCACATAAAATAATATTAATGATAATTATGCACATCTCACACGATCCACTTAAACTCTCGCTATTTTAATCAGCCAACAATGCTTATGATTTTGGTTTCTTAGAAGGGCAAGTCAGCTGATTTATTCGAACATAATGAATACCAACCTCATTGTACTAGTTGTCTTTCTAGTCTGCTTAACTTTTGCATCATTTCTAGGTTCTTTGATTTGAGTTTATCAACATCCTCCCTTATGGTCGTAAATTCTTTTGACGCTTTCATGGATTCTTTGATCAAATTTACACATTCCTCAGCTACTCTTGTTACCTTGTGGTCTATATCATGTTCAATTACCCAAGTTAGCTCAGCAATTGCTTTTGGATCTTCCGCATCTGCAAATGCTCTGCAAGCATTGATGCGAACTCGGAGCCACTTATCAGTTAATAATCTCTTAAGATGATCAAATACTTCACGATTTTATCGCACAAATTTGCCCAAAGCAAAAGTTGCAGCTTCGCGTATCCTATTGCTATGGCCATACCTACTCTTTTCAATTAATAACGCAGCAATTTCTCTATTTTCATTAAATTCTTTCAAGCCTCTGATAGCCCCTTGGGCTATAACATCCTGAAAACTAGTCATTTCAATAGCCTTTTTCAATATTGGAATTGATTGTATATTCTTTATTTTCCCAATTGAGGTTGCTATCTCTGCTTCTACAAAATAGCTTTTATCTCCATTGATCAACATGGATCTGAGAATATTAAGTGAATCTTCCTTTCCGAATTCTCCAATTGCTCGTACTACTGCTCGTCTGACTTTGGAATGATTTATATTAGAAGAAAGACATTTCAACAATGCTTCGTAGGCGGAATCTGATTTGATCAGTCCTAATGTTTTAGCTGCCTCGACAGAAACTCCCCAAAAATTGTCTTCCATTACTGTTTTTTGCAATGATTCGATAACATCTTCAGAAGATTCATTCTTCAGGGCACGAGCCGATTCTATCCTCTCAATTACAGTTCGTCCATCATGTAATTGATTGATAAGCATTTCTTTTGGAGCCTTTAGGGATATTGTTTTTAACACCTTGAAATATGGATCTATTGATATCCATTCTATTTTACTTGCCTTCTGATAGTGCATTGGAATTTGGAAGACGCTTTCCCTCTCTGATATCTCAAAAGTATAGATTGCTTCCTCACATTCTATTTTTCTTCTTCCTTCTGTTCTTCCATTTTCACCCTCAGAAGTAAAATTAGAAGACGAAGAAGAAAGAACCAGTTTTACTTCCAAAGGAAATTCAAACATGTCACCTTCTTGTGTTTGTTCAATTTTCAATTTTATAATGACTGGATCTACATGGAATTCTACATTGAGATCAGGATGTCCTGCTCTAAAAATCCATTGATCAAAAAATTGTTCTAAGCTTCTTCCTGATTCTAACTCAAGTATTTTGCGCAGATCATGAGTTTCGGCTACGCTGTTAGCGTATGTACTAAGGTATGTTTTTAAGGATCTCCTGAAATATTTATCGCCAATATGGTTTCTTAACATATGGATAATACACCCACTCTTTTCGTAAGTATGTCTATCAAATAGATCATCTGGCCCTTTGTACGTTTTTGTTGCAATCGGTCGCTTGTACCTATTGTTAGCTTCATCAAAATAATCGTCTGCTGTCTGCATTATGTAGTATTGGAATTCATCAGTTCCCATACTGGATTCCCAATATAATGCCTCACAATATGTTGCAAATCCTTCATTGAGCCAAATATGTTGCCAGTCTCTACATGTTACTGAGTCGCCAAACCATTGATGAGCAAGCTCGTGGGAAACTAAATGATCACTTGTAAAATCGACATGAGCTTTTTCATCATGCAAAGTATCTACAGTTAGAGTAGTACAGCTAGAGTTTTCCATGCCACCATACATAAAATCCTCAACTGTGACTTGTGAATACTTACTGTAAGGATATTTTATCCCAAAGTATTGTTCGAAAAACTTGATCATATCTCCAGTATGCTCGAAAGATCTTGCCGCATCATTTTTTTTATCTTCAGGAACGTAATATAGTAATTTGATCTCTTTATTGTACACCATTCTAGTTTCTGCAAATTTACCTATGACTACTGACGTAAGATACGCGGGGTGTGGATTTGATTCTACCCAGGTAAAGACCCTTTTCTTATTTGTCTTATTGCTATTATCATCTACCTCATTCAATCTTTGCTTTTGAACTTTTATCGTTTGCAAAATGCCATTTGAAATTGCAATAAAATTCATAGGAACTGCAACTGAGAGCTCGCTTTCAAATTTGACCATTGGATGATCTATACATGGAAACCAGTACTTTGATTCTATTGTTTCTCCCTGAGTCCAAGCTTGTAAATTCTTTTTAGGGTAATGTTCATCAGGTCCGATAAAATAAAAGCCTTTTCTAGGTTTCGCGGAATATGTTATATTGATGCGAAAAGCCGTTCCTTCAGTTATTAATCTTCCGAGATTGATATGGAGTTTGTCATAATAATTATGGAAATCTAATCTCTTCTTTTTAGGAGGCGTATTATTATTGCTAGCGATATTACGAGCATATGAAATAAAAAACACGGATTTTATTTGCAGTTCTGAAATATCAAGTGCAATCTTATCTACGTCTTGAATTGCAATAATCTCAAGTTCTTGGTCACAAATGATGGTCTTGGAATTAAAATCCGGTTCTACTGATAGCCGCATATACCTGATAGTAAATAATAACGAGGGAGCATAATGAGTCCTGCTCCCGGGGAGCTCAAATTTCTTAGTGCCGAATCCATTACCTATTTTCACAGTTGTTTGCGATCATCATGTTTCATTCTTGACAAAATAAAGGTTCTGCAAATTTCCGGTCAGATGCGAATCTGCAAAATCATAAGGCGAAAAATAAAGACTAGGCCATCATTGTATATTTAATGTTACTTAGGTACACCAAACAAATAGACCTGAAGATTTCTGTACTTCTGTGACAGACCAATAATGTGGTTGAAGCAGAAATCTCCATCTGTCCGAAGGTCTGCTATCTGATGTTAGTCAACATTTCATATCTAGAATGGTTTGCCTTGCAGCCTTGCAAGTAACTCTTTTTTTATGTTCTCTCGTTGCTGCTGTGAAACTAGCTTTCGTAGGTATTAATACTATCACTCGATTATAATTTGAAAAGAGTCAGCTTTATCCCTTTTTGTTATATTATCTGCTCAAGATTTTCTTTTTGCATTCCTTCTGTTGGCAATAGGTCTTAATGAGTTAACTTGGTTATCTAATGTTAATAACTTATCCAATCATTTCTCCGTATGATACCATGCAATCAAATCTATCTCGCAGTGTCTGTCTCATGTGTACAGTGGTGGCTACTGCAATGGTAACAACTCCTTATTTTGCTTTGGCATTGTCAAAATTTAGTGACAACAGTAACAGTGCCAAAGACTCGGATTTCTATATAGTAAATAGTCATAACTTAACAGCGCTTAATGATACGGGAAGCTTGAAGGATTGCAGCACTACGGGTCAGATGGGTCCATGTTGGGATTCTCCGTATGAGACGTTTGTGCCGTAATAGACCTGAAAAGACTAACTCTTTACTCAACATGAATAATGGCCACACTTTGCTTTTGACTCCCTTTTAGACCATAAGTTACTCATCTGTTTATTACTTTTCTGGCCTTGTATTTCTTGAACATCCCATATTCAGTCTGTGTTTTTGCTAACTCTCTTTTTGATTCCTTCATTCCCTTAATATCCTGAGACGAGCAAATTGTTGTGTTACATAGGTTTGCTCATAATTTCTGAAACCTCTCACTTACGCTGCTAAACGCGTCTATTCCCCACACATTTCATTATTTTTCAATCTGCCTTTGCATATATTAAATATGATTGAGGCTCGAGTTCTACCTAATCTTACGGAGATGATCTATGATAATTCTTGTTCAGTTCTTATTCCAGGTACGTATTTGCCAACGTGCGTCCAAATAAAGGAATTATGAGTACTCTTACCAATTTCTACAGCCAAAAGTCGTAATCTCCATACTTCCTATCTCAAAATTCGTTTAAAGTTGTGTTACCTGTGATTCCTTTATATGGATAGGCTATCTTTACAATCGCATTTTCCAAGTAATCGATATCATGCATCGCTTTGGTATTATTTTCAGCTACTACCCATACTATATCATAGGCAACACTAGCATAAGATCGGGGCATTCTTTCTATCTGTTATGGATCTGATCTTCTACATGTTTGAGCCTTTCATCATTACCATCTTCTAGAGCGTAAATCGGAGTTGGAAACCCTGTTTTTACTGCAAATACTGCAGCTTCACTATTCCTTATAAGCTTGTTGTTTAGTGTAGAACCATCACTACCATATCATTTTACTTTTAAAAGGATGAGATGGCTTTGCGCTCGAATAAAAATAGGCGCGATTTCATCAAGCGCTACAAAGATTACAATTCACCCCGTACAATTAAATCGGACTTAAATTAAGTTCTGGTAATTATTTTCCAAGGCAAATAAATCAGGCATTACTTATTTTCCAATATGAAATAACTGAATCAGCGGGCTTATACAATTCATCTGTTCTTATAATCATAAGTATCTTTTCAAGGTTAGATTTATGAAATCTGTGAACTGAAGTTGACACATGTTCTTCTGTCAGATTACTAGTATCAATATCTGTATCACATATATTACAATGGATTTTTTCTTCCATTCTACGTATCATTATTGTATATGATACCATGACATATAAGTTAACCATGACAGTTCAGCTAATTATTTCCCCGTATCGCTAATAGGTGAAGGCTTTTTCCATAGATAAACAGTATGTTTTATATAATTTCTGATGTTATACTTAACAAATTTGGCCACTATAGACGACGTTCAGTTCATCTGACATTTTGCGCATTTAGCTCAGTTTGTGTCCATAATGTTTCAAAAATAGAAATGTAGCTTAACACAGTTGATTCACTATTAGAATATGTAGCCAAACCTATTGCTTCATTAGTTGTTAGTGCAGTATCGTCGTTGACTTCGACAAATGAAAAGCTTGTATCTGAAATTATAGTTATCAACTTGCTATTGGAGAGTTTGTTGAGGTATTGGACTTCTATAAGAGGATCGTTAAGCAATTCCTATATGCTTGTCTCATCATTTGATTTGAAATTAACTTTATTGTTGTTGTCATCATTTTTTGCTGCATCTGCACGTTGTATGAGGATTCTAGTCTTAACACCGCGTTTTGCTTCTTCCTTTAACAATTGTATTATCCCTTCCTTTTGGGTGATAAGTAGCTATGAGTTTTACAGGGTTAGGTTATGATGATGACAATGCTGCTCAGAAAGGTATGGTAGCAGTATGGGCTTATCATTGTATTCGATGCAATTATGTGTGGCTACCAAAGGATTATGATTTCGGTACAGAAAGGACAGAAGACAGGGAAGCGCCTAAATCGTGTGCTAAATGTAAATCGAAATATTGGAACTCATATCCTAGAGATGATCTAAAAGGCAAACCATATAGCAATACAAAAAGAACTGAGGCATCGAGAAGAAGACAAGATGAAAGAAAGCAAAGTTATGAAGAAAAATTACTCATAGACAAGATAGTTTAAACTGCTATAAGACGAGTTAGAAGAAAACGTAGAAAACAAATACAACTAGCAAAGAGTGTACTTCTCATATGGAGTGTAACCATCATATACCTAGTTTACAGATAAAGCTAAAAATCTGAACCACTTAATATTGACGAAGATTTCTGAACTTTGAGTACAACATCAATAGTAACAAGGGGAGCAATATTTATAGCAACAGCTGCTGCAACTGGTAAATATACTAGGTAGCATGCAAGCTATTGTAGAGATCATAGAAAATCCAAAGGAATCAGTAGATCGTGCTTATGATATTTCGATCTCTGCAAGAGAAGAATTATTGGTAGCATTTCCTACAGTCAATTCGTTTCTACGAAATGTCCGAACAGGTATGTCAATGCTGCTTCTAAAAGAAGAGTATTCAAAGAATAATGTTAGACTTAGAGTACTTACACCTGCGGATAATCAGATTATGCATATAATACAGGAATTAAAAAAGGTTTTACCCGAACTTGATATTAGATCTCTAAATGAGAGTACAGAGAACAATAAAGTTACCATTCTATTATCTGACGGAAAAGAATGCCTTATAGTATGTATACAAGACGATACAAAAAATGTCTATGAAGCAGTAGGAGTATCAATATACTCCAATACTAAATCAATTATTTTATCATATCTTGCCATATTTGAGACTCTTTGGAAGCAAAGCCGGTTATTAGTTGCTTGAGAATTTCGCCAGCATTTGATATTAAGCAATTTGAAAGGCTTAGATGAAGAAATACTGACTTTCGTCAAAAATATCTTCCTCACCTTGCGCAAACAGTAGTTAAAGCTTAATGATGAATGTTTTCTGTCACCCAGATGTAATGCAAGTATAGAGTAAAAGCTTTAGAGCCGGTTGAAGGAGAAATACACAATCTGATCTTGGCTAATGTAACGCAAGATTAGACACTCTTGTGATAATGCCAACAATCACTAAATAATAAATAAATAATTCAATTCAAGTATCTGTAACGTGCATATAATTTACAATCAAGTATCATCTGGATGGACTGTAGAAGACTATTATGATTCTAGAGCAGGTTTAACAGGAATCAGGTTTATTTCTCCGGACGAGCCGTATATGTTTACTGCAGCTGTAGGAGACGCATAGGGAGTGTGATTTAATGATTTGTCTACGTATTATTCACAGTATCCTCTAGGAATCGGAAGAGTATCTTGTCATCCTACAATCCGAGCCATCACAATACAGAGCTTTGCCTCTCCGCCCGATATCAAATTATTGGGATAGGTTACTGTTGCCGCAGATTATTTTACTGCATTTAGCGCACCAGAGGACAGATTTCCTGAACAGTTGCAAACAGCACAATCAATGATTGATTCATTTCAAATGATGAGTAAACAATGATTGAGACTACCATGTATCGGTAATAATGCTCCTTTTCATCTTAACTAGATTAGATTAGAGGTTACTAAGACCTAAATATTATTAATGATAACATGTGTGTGCACAAAGCAATTAGCGAGAAAGTACAATGTGGAATCATTGTTCTCGCTCTCTATTCCAAACTACATTGTACTAGCTAATTGCTTTGTGTTAGTGGTGCGTTATTTTATGTATTTATTCATTCAACTAAGCAACATGAGTGCTATGACTATTATGAAACAAACACACCAAAGCGTTTGTAGTGTATTCTAATCTGTACGTTTATCCACCCACTCCCTGTCGTCGCAGTATCTCATTATATTATATCTTCTGTTAGTAAAATGCTTTTGTTTCCCAAATGCAAATGAAGGCTGTCGTTTTGGCTGAAATGCTACGAGATGTTTTAGATGGTAAAATAAAGAAGTGTAGAAAGGAAATGTTGGATAGTTACATGCAAATAGAAGTTGAAAGGATACAGGCTCAAATAATGGCATATCAATGGGTTCAAGACAGATTACAGGATTTAGTCAATAATAATAATAGTGAAATCAGAGACACTAGGACACGCATATAGATAGAGATAGAGGATATGTAGTCAGGCGAAATGAACAATCCTAATACTAATACTGATTCTGATATCGATGTTGATGTTGATACTGATACTGATCATTATATTGATGCCGATACCTGTAATACTACTAGAAATCCCAATATTAAAAATATAAAAACTGATATTGATATTGGTACTTCTAATACTGCCAGAGCACCTTATATCAAACACACTTCTCCTGAAGTTAAAGACGTATGTTATTTTGCTGAGAGAGTTAGAAACGTGTTAGATGTTAAAATAACTCATCTTAGAAAAGCAATGCAGAAGTCAGATAATCTCCTTGCTACTGATATGTATATGATTAGGATACAAGCATTAGAATGGACCCAAGGAAAAATTCAGGATTTAATGCTTGATAATGTAACTACAGACTATCCCTTCTATGACGATAAATAATTAACTAAACAATCTGAATCCTAATACTAGCATATTGTATTGCAGTTATATGAGATTATCTTCTATTATGCTACGGATGTATGCTAGATAATGTATCATTTACATATTTGCCGACTCGTCCCCATGCAAAGTTGTCTTTATTAGTAGCCATTATTGCCCAAATGTCATAGTCTCCAAATCTTCTATCTCCAACTTTGTCAAGTGTAGTATTGCCAGTTATACCTTTGTATGTACTTGCTATCTCTCTAAACTTTTGTTTAAAAGAGTCTGCACTGTCAGATTGTGGCGATTTCGTTTTTTCAATACTGTCGTGGGTTAAAGATGCGATCCACAAGATATCATAGGCAACATATGCGTACGATCTTGGAGGTCTTTCAAGCTTCTTGTGTATCTCAGCCTCTATTTGCTTTAGCTTTGTATCGTTGTCATTTTCAACTCCATAGATTGGATTTGGAAAACCTGTCTTTATCGCAAACGTGGCAGCTTCCGTATTTCTGACTAGGGTATTTACTAGAGCGGACCCATCGCTACCGTACCATTTTACTCTTGAAAGCACGTCATGGCGTTCTTGAGCTTGAATAAAAATAGGTGCTATCTCGTCAAAAGCAACTACGTAGACTCCTATCTTACCTAGTCCATACAAAGATACGGCCTGATTAATCTTGGATTCAAGAGATTTCAAATCATGGTCCCAAATCATAAAATTTATCCTATTAAGGCTGGCTGAGAAGTCACCTGTGTAAGGCACATAGCCAACACCGTCAATCACTTTTCCGCCTAATTGTTTGAAGTATTTAGTAGTTGCATTGACAAGGCCATTACCATAAACGTCGGTCCTCCAGAAAGGTATCACTATCCTTATTCCATCTTTCCACATTCGCTGCGATATTGCTTGGGCTTGATGAGTATCGTCGGGAACTAACCTCAGTATGTTAGTATTGTTAAATTCACTTTCCGTTCCCCTGATATTTACCGAAGGAGCAGTACTTGATGGGCTTATTAATAAAATGCCGTTTTTATTGGCATAGCTTGCTATGGGTTGAAGTACAGCGCTTGTGCTAGGGCCGATAACTATTCTTATACCTTCAGCTTCCAATTGTTTTAACTTTTGTAGGCTTATAGCCGGATCTGTCTGTGTGTCTTCAATTATTAATCCTATTCTGGTTTTAGAATGGGTTTTGTTAAAATAATCATTAATGTCTTTAACTCCTATCTCTAGAGCTGCCTTTTCAGACTCACCAAGTGAAGAGGAAGTACCAGTCAACGGTAAAAGAGCACCAAACATTACAGTAGGCTGCGAGTCTGTGGGCTTGATCGTTAATTCGGGATTTGGAATACCAAATATGCCAAAAACTGGTGACAATGCAGCTACAGCATTTGATGATGGAGAATAATATCTGCTACTACTAATTCCCACAATGACTGCCACAATCACTATGATTGCAATGATAGCAATTATCCGGTAGGAAAATCGTACTTTATTTTGCTTTCCCTTTTTGGGAGTATAATTGTTATTGTCATTTCTAGTAGTAGCATCGGTTGTTCTGCCAGACAAAATAACTTTTGGTGATGGTTCCACTCCCTTAATTGCATGCTCATCATGGTGGTATGCATAAGCAGTCAAGAACCAAAACAGTCCTCCAGCTATAACCAGATAATGGGCCGCAAAAAATAATGAAGATATCCACAATTGATTTACTAATGATGTTAGTATTACAGGTACAAACCAGCTATCTGACATAGCCATTAAAAGGATACCTGCACATTCGCATACCCATGGAGTGAACCATAATGGTTCGTTTCTAAAGTTTACCAAAATCACAATGGCAGGAACCATCAAAATGGTATCAAAAATGGGATAAGCTAGTATGACTGCAAAGATTGCTATACCCCTTGTAGAAGATAAATCTGCTAAATTTGCAGTAACAGTTACTATATAGCTGAGAAAAATTGCACACCCAACGGTGGTTAGAAATAAAGTTCTGTTTTTAAATTTGAATTGTTTGTGAAATTGAATATATGTTCTAAATAGATAATATGCAAGGAATCCATAAGCAGATAACCATAGGAAATCTGCTGCTGATGGAACAGGCGCTACTACTTCTAGTACGATTTCATATGTTGCCCATATAAGGTCGGCACAAAGCCATAATGACAATCCTACAGCTAGGGCAATGCGTGTATCTTTGTACTCGCCGGGAATATTTTTGCGTATATATAATAGAAATACTGCTAGAAAAGCAGCAATTGAAGCATTGATACTTATTATCCAATTAGAGTATATGGTTTTACTTTTTACCTCAGCAAAAAATATGATCGAATCTGATATTATGATTGCTAGTAGAACTCCAATGAAAAGGCTTCTTCTGCTAACATTTATTCCTGCGACCATAGTTTATCGTAAAGAAGAGATACGGTAGAGATAAAGATTGAAGATTAATATTGCCCAATTTGATGATTGCACAACCATAGATAGATAGATCCTACTTGATCTAAAAATTGCTATATTAACGCTACTTTTTTGGTATGTTACTGCTTATTATCCAACTTGAATAGAAAGCTTTTGTTTGTATCTGAGCGAAATAAATGAACAAATCTGAAATTACGATGGCTAAAACTAAGCCAACGAAAAGGCTCTTTCTTGTGAGTCCCATGATGACACAAATCACTACTCCTAGTCTCTAACAATGCTCACGCATGTCAATGTTACAGGTGGAAGATATAAAATTTGTTATTTATGAGGTGAGCTATGAACAATCAAATATGAATACTCTTCTTCTATACTAGCTGCTGTATTCCATGCTTCTTTTGTTATTGCAGTAAGTCCAACAATACATTCTAGTCCTCTTCTGGCAGCCGCTCGTCAATCGTATTTTTTGATGTTCTGTTAGCTTGCTGTCTTAGCTATGTCTCTGTTAATAGTAGGTGGCTTATTTTCTATCCATTCCTCATGGAATTATAAGACAAATCTATAACATTCCCATGCTGTAAGATCTCTTAATTGTTTTAAACTCTACGCAACTAAACTTTAATTGTCTTTTGTGCTACTCGTTTTCTTAGTGTCAAGACGAATCCCAACGAGACAGCTGAAAGTAAGCCTGATGTGAGGTATACTAGGTTATATGATCCTATAGATGGATATGATCCTTGAACTCCTTTAATTGTCTGATGATTTTCCATATACACGCCGGTCAATGCTGGACCTATTGACATTCCTATAAACAACAAAAGAGCGCCCACTCCTACTGATATGCCAACGAATGATTTAGGTGATGATGATACTATGATATTCCACGTTGAAGTGATCGTCATTGAGAGCCCTGATGCAATTATGGCCAGATTAATAGATACCGCTGGTTTTGTAGAGTGAAATACCAATAGTCCTACTGAACCGATTAGGCTGATTACAGTACCGATTATAATTGGATTTAGTTTTCCTATTCGGTTGATTATAAGTGGTGTAATGCTTGAGAAAACTAGGAACATGATCATAAATGGTAGCTGTACGTTTGCTGCATCTACTGCACTCCCTCCAAATCCCAACGGTGCAGGATTTCTTACAAGCTGTACTATAGCCGGATATGCCATAAACATCGTAATTCCAGTAGCCATTGCTATTATGTAAGAAGGCATGAGAGTCATGTCTTTTAACAATCTCATATCTACCAATGGCGATGGAACTCTTCTCTCAATTACAACAAAGACGGCTAACGAAATTGCTGAAACCACAAAGGCAATTGCGACCTGTGGAAGAACTTTAGAGTTTATTCCGCTTTGTACTAGTGTCAGCGCAACTAGAAATGAAATTACTGTTATTGATAATGCCAGAGCACCTTTTATGTCTATAGAATGCGACGTTTGCTGCATCTTTCTACCGGTGCTTTGAGTATTTCCATGATCCGATATTTGGACTTTATTTTCTTGCTTTACGAATTTGGCAATCATGATTGTAACTGTCGCTGCAAAGGGAACTATTGATAAGAAAGTGGAATGCCATCCAAACATTTGAATGATTGTGGCTCCAGCCAGGAGTCCAACTACGGAACCTGCAGAGTAAGCAGATCCAAATACGCCTACAGCAATAGCAAGCTTTGCTGGTGGAAATGTATCCCTCAGAAGACTGAATGCTGCAGGAACCGCAGCTAATCCTACACCCTGGATAATTCTGGTTACTAGTAGAAATGTTATATTGTGTGCAAATCCCCCGGCAGTTATTCCAGCTATATATAGAGTCAATAGTACAAGTAATACTTTCTTTTTCCCATAGAGATCAGACATTTTACCTGCTATTGGAGTCATTACAGCAGCAACAATTAGGTACGAGCTAAATATCCATGCAGCTGTCCCATATGTTATCCTGAAATCCTTCATGATCTCAGGTATGGCTGGCAGAAGCATAGTTTCTGAGAAAAATACGACCAATAATGTGCTACTAAGTATTCCAAGAGTAATCCATGCATGACGATTAATACTAACAGATGACAATGAAGACACAACCACAATAGGTGTATACGCACTGATATAAGTGTATCTGCACATATTATTTTTAGTATTTAATATACATCCAGAAGGGTGGCTGCGGTAGAGATTGTCAATTAAGCTTTTTATTATGGATATGTGCATATCAACGTAGTTGGCATCAAAGAAGCAAAAGATCGATACAATGCTGGATCAAAGTATGTCAGCACGTACCTGTACATGTGGCGAACTACGAAAGGCAGCTAGGGCAATAACATTACTATATGATAATGCATTTAAATCCACTGGATTATTATCCACTCAATTTAATGTACTGCAAGCCATATGCAGTATTGATTCCATTCGAATTTCTGATTTAGCAAACAAGTTAGGAATGGATAGAACGACTCTGACTAGGAATTTATCAGTATTAGAAAGGCAAGGATTTATTGAAATTTCTCATGGTAAAGATCAACGAACAAGAATTGTGATTGCTACTCAAAAAGGACGTAGTGCTGTATCCAAGACTATTCTTCTTTGGAATGAAGTCCAACGCAAAGTAAAGCAAGAAATGGGTGAAAATTCGTGGCGCGAATTGATGCAAAATTTGGGCCAATTAGTAAAGGTAACTGAGCAACTCGTTACATATAATAATTAAAGGTGCCGTAGCTGACCAATTTGCAGTGTCTAAAAATCTGCAAAAAAGCAGATTTTCTAAATGTCCTGCAGGTCCTCTTAATGCTGGAGATAGTATATTTTTATCATCCCACAAACTTGGTCCTTGTCGCTATCAATATATCCAAATAATCAGTTTTCAAACGACTCACTATCTTTACCTAATCTTTTTCTGAATGATAAATCCACATTTCATTTTTCGTTGAACTTTTCTTGCGTGATATGTATGCAGATGCAGTCCAACCATCATCATATTTGCAGCCCTTCTCATGTCTACTGATGATCCTCATGTGCCTATGAAGATAGAAAGATGAGGTTTTGGATTGGTTTTGTGCAACAGATACTTCTCTAATTCATAATGTTGCCTGGATAGTCTGTGTGAGAATAGATAGTCAACAACTGAATAATTCTGATAGGAGGCGCATTCAGTGCTTAAGCACTATCACAAGTGCTGCGGCTTACTGTTTTGTTCTTTGTATTAGTTTCATTTTCATGCCATACTTTGGTCTCAAGGTAATTGCCGGATCCAGCTTGATGCGTTGGCTTGGTAACAGACGCATGGTCCATTTCTGGGCAATAGTGGCTATGATGAGTACACCTTCCATCCATGCAAACGGCTCTCCTATGCAGCCTCTTATTCCTCCTCCAAATGGAAAGTAACAAAATCGCGGTAAATGAGTTTTAAATTCCTCTGTCCATCTATCTGGATTGAACCTTTCCGGTTCCTCATAATACCTAGGATTATGATGCATAACGTACTGACTCATTAAAATTGAGGAACCCGCAGGTATGGTATATTTACCTATAGGATAGTCATCTTCAACATGACGACCTATTGTCCATACTGGGGGATAAAGTCTCATTGATTCTCTGAGTACCTTTTCAGTATATTGTAATTTTGGAATATCATCTGCACTAGGAATTCTACTTCCAATATTATTGCCACTACTATCTCCAAGAACAGAATTTATTTCATCATGCAATTTTGTCTCGACATCTTGATTTTGAGAAAGCAGATAAAATGTCCAAGTTAGTGCGTTTGCTGTAGTTTCATGGCCAGCAATGAATATGGTCATAACCTCATCTCTTACTTGTCTATCAGACATTTTTTCTTTATTATCAGATGAGGCTGGAATATTGTTAGGAGTATCCGAATCATGTGCCTGCATTAGTCTAGAGAGCAAATCATTATCACTACTTTTGCCATTATTATTATTGCCCTGTTCCTGTCTTCTCCTATCTGCTATAATTTGGTACATTAAGGAGTCTAATTCCTTTTTGGCTTCCCGAGCTCCCCTTACGGCAGGCAATATGGGAATCTTGTCAAGTACATGACCTATTGGGCTTTGGAGTCGTTTTGAATATTTACGGACAGTAGTTAATGCCTTACCAACCTCTTGAGCCTCTGCTTCTATGTCATAATTGAGCACTGATTTACATATTATACCAAGCGTTAGTCGCATCATTTCTTCTGATATATCCATAATGTCTCCGTCATTCCACCTATCACGCACACGGGTAGCGTAATAAGTCATAGTATTGCTATATGTTATAATTTGTTTGGGATGGAATATTGGCTGTATTAATCGCCTTTGGCGGTTATGAAATTCTCCTTCACTCGTTACCAAGCCTTCCCCTAAAACAGCTTTTGCGGTTTGTAATCTCTTACCCTTTTTGAAATTGCGATGATCATATATAAGCACTTTCTCTATATAGTAGGGATTATTAATTAAATAGACATATTCACGCCCCAATCTGAAGTAAGATATATCGCCATATTCTCGAGCTATATCTGACAATGTATTGATAGGATCATGAATAAATTGTCGAAGCAATTTGCCTGGCATTTTGTGCGTAGGGCCAGGCGGAAACTTGGTAACTACACTCATGGTGTAGTCCTTAATTTTTTATTGCTAGATTATAAGGATTATTATTGTTGATCTTACAGCTGTTTAAAATTGTGGAATAGTTAGAGCTGTTTCACTCTTCACAATTAGGATGTGAATGGATTTATGTCACATATATTTGATTATGAGAAAAATAATATTGAACCATACAAGTATTACTAACCCTATACAACTAAGCTTTAACTAACTACCCTGGTGTCTACACTGGCTATTGGAAGATTCCCATGGAATGAGTCGATGAAAAACAAAAACATTTCGGGAAATGGTGACAAAATGAAAGATCATGCTATAGCACAGCTATCAGACCAGTTTATGGCTTTAACAACAAGAATGCAGGAATTTGAGCGGAAACAGCAACCATGTGTTCATAATTTCAATTAGTTCAGGTTACACCAGATATTAAATCATCTCAGTTTCTATGTCTCTTGCCCTCTGTTCTTTAGTTCTTCATATCATCTCCTTCTACTTCTCTTCTTAATATTGCCGTAAGCGTTCTAATCAAAGGAAAAAATCTTTTATGGCCCTTAAGTTTATACGTACAGCTCACATTAAACAAGTTTGCCCTCTGTTATTTTAGGAATGCTTTGCGTGTGTCAAGTAAGTTTCATATTAATGTTTACAAACGTTAAGAAATCATAAAATAAACTTTAAGTAAATCAAGTACTATACGACTTCATTGACAAAACAGCAGCTGCTCTATTTTTTGTACAAAAAAACTGCTTATAAAACCCTTTCAACGTCTAGACTCATAAGAAAACATACTCTACATAAAACCAACACCTACACTTCTACTACAATAGCAGTTAAACTTAAGGAAGAAGACCGCTATTCATGTTGGTGCTTTATACTTATGGATGGAATTAGATTTGAAGCAAAAATTATACATAAAGGAAGAGGAAAGTTCAAAATTCTAAATGATGAATATGGTGGAAAATATAGTAATAAAATAGTGGACGCATCAGATGTTATTCGATGTAAAATTGAGAGTTGATTCCCGATATCTAGAAATAAATTCTCTATTCTGGAGTATGCTCATTCGCTTCAACGACCAGAAGTAGATAACTAAGTTACCATAACATACTACTACTTACCTTTTCGTCTATGCGTAAACTCCGATTTCACATTTATTATGATAACCAAAGGTAAACGATTCGTTTGACGCGATAGGAAATCTAGTTGATACATTGCTGTTTGCATGACATTGCATTGTGGATAATTATAATTCATGGTATACTTGTATTCCTAAAATATGTGGCACGCCAATAACACCTATCGCACAAAATGAATATAGGAGATGATAATGGTTTGGTGTAACCATTATGAGTCTAAGCAATTAAACTTAATCATGGTTAATGAAAGATATGTTCAATGCATGTTTCTGATACCTATTTATCATAAAGTACAAGTTAGCTAATATCCATCATGCTCTATGATTGGTAAGTGTAAGCAGCTATGTTCTACCATTTTCGCCGCTTCTCTCTCACATCTACTACATATCATATGCAGTTTACTAAATTGTTAAGATATAGGTCATAATCTATTTTTTGTGACTTAAGTGGCTATCATGGTATTTCTGGAATAATTGGACAAACACCATTTAGTTGTCGTGGTAAACCATAAGGGCATGGTGCTTCTGTTACTGATACTGAAGTGTGGTTTTGATTCGCTGGAGATGACAATGGTGACCGTGGTCCTTTGCTTTCTCTTGGTAATGCTGCTAAATTATTACTATTACTATTACTACTACCGCCAGCTATTACAATATCCTTTACTATTTTGAAATTCTTTCCAGATGGTACATCAGTAACAGTATACGTTACAACATAATCTCCTGCAGGGAATGGAGATGATTGAGTTACTCTAAGATTCATAAAAAGTTCTGTGTTTTTATTATGAGATATAACACTTAGCAAAGGAATATTCTCTCTTCCAAGTAGTACATTTCCCTGTTTGTCTGAAACTATGATGCTAGCAGTCATATTAATTAGATATAGTTTAGTGTTATTGGTTGGTCCAGTACCAGCACTTATTGGTATATGTGTAAAACCTACTGGCTCAACATATAATACTATTGGTTCACCTGGTTTGAATACGTTAGATTTATGCTCTTCATATACACCATATCCATCTGCTGAATTAACAAAGGTATCCAATTGGTCCTGAAAACTTGTGTGGTCCCAAGCTAATAGAAGTTGTTCTTGTGCAGCTTTTAATTCTGCAATTCTTTTCTGTGAAGAAGCATTAGAAGCTCCAGTATTTGATGATGTAGTAAAATAAGATGTAGGTGGCGTTAGTGTTATAGCTGGTTTCTCTCTAGTATTATTGTTATTTGGATTTGTTTGTGTAGCACTGGTAGTAGAATTTACTATCTGAAATGAACTCATCATCTTTTGTGCTAGTGGCAGATAGTTTGAGTATGTTGCTTCTGAGCCAGCTATATAATCAATGACATATGCCTTATCTCCCTTAATCCCATACACAGCCATTGTATTTGGCATAGTGTGAGATGTAAAGATTAATTTATGAGCAGGTTTAATACCTGCAAGAGAAATTTCATTTGATGCAAATAACCTAAATCCTGCATCGGATTTTCTTAAATTATTAATAGTTAAATTGGTATATACATCTAATGGTATATTGTGATAGGGCAGCTTCTCTATGCCTACTGTTAAGACTACAAGGGACTTATTTGAGCTACTTGTCAATACATCTGGAGAAGTAAAAGTAGCTATGCCTTGTACTGAATCATTGCTTGTTTCACTTCCTTTATATATCCAATTAGAAGGAAATTGAATCTTAATTCCATATGTAGAATTTATGTAGGTTAAGAACCTGCTTTCCTTTGGGTGCTGTTGCATAGAAATATTTGGAGTATTGCTTGTTGGTGGTGCTGTTATCATCTTTGGTTTGGTATTACTTGTAGTAGCAGCCGTTATATTCTGAGGTGCTTTTGTAGAAATATTCGCAGTAGCTGGTTTTGAGTTCACGTTTACAATTTGAAATGAATCTATCATTTTTTGTGCTATTGGAAAGTAGCTTGAGTAAATTGAATCTGTTTCTGTAAGATAGCTAATGAAGTATGCCTTATCCCCTTTCAAAGCATATACTGCCATTGTATTGTGGACTGGTCCCGCTGCAGTATACACTATTTTTTGTGCAGGAATAGAGGTGCTAGCCACGCCATCATTACTCAAGCTACGATCATCAGCAATTGCAGCTGTGGTGGTTGTTCGGCCAGTTTTGACTGAAGTTGTGCTTGACTCGATAAGTTGAAAACCAGGAGTAGAGTGTCTGATACTGTCAATAACAAGAGAAGCAAAAGAAGACATATTTTCAATGCGAATGGACTTGAATACTGATGGCAAATTGACAGTTCCTATTGTAACAAGTGTGTGAATATTCTTATCTTGTGGTGCGAAAGTAACAATGGGCTGTACCTGGCCACTGATCTTATTGTTATTTGCATTGGGCATATCTTCACTTCCTTTGTATATCCAGTCAGAAGGATATTGTACAATTACTCCGTATGTGGAATTATGATATGTTAAGAAACTGGATACTGGTCTTGTTAATGTGGACGTATCCTGAGCCAGTGCCTCTTGATTCTGAAAAATACTAGAAGCTACAGGAATGGTGGAGGATATGCTTATAGTGAGAGGTATAGAAACTATCATTAATAAAATAACAATATTTCTTCTCAAACATTGTTTTAATACTCTTCCCATTTACTTTTGAATTTACCTTCGTGCTTTTATCCTTTCATGGTCTATCTCGACCAAAGGAAGTTTATAAGCTGCTATTTATGGTTGAGATTCCTCATGATAAATCACATTTTAAGATATTATTGTGTAGAACATGGTATTAGAGGTATGCTTTTTTCCATAACTAGCTAATGCCTTGACACCTTGTTTCTTGATACCTGAATCTCTAGACAACAAATGGTATTGAATCTGTGGATAATATGATATCATTATATATTTTCTTCATCTGTTGTTTATCATTTGATGACAAAACTTGTTCAAGTATTCCCCGAAAAATAGTGGTAGCATGGACATTTAAAAAATGTTTTATATGGATTATGCTGGTTCTTCTGAATCTTGGCTCTCATCAGTCATTTCAGCAGCTTCTTCACGCAAATTCTCTGTTGGTCCTGAGGTCTCTGGGTCTGACTCTGCCTTTCCAATCTTCTTTTGGTCTTTCTGGGCTAATTCGAGCTCTTTCTCATTATCACTCATTTCTATCAGTCGTAGTTATGTCAACATAGTTAAAATGTTTTATGTGAACTAAAAATTGATAGCCTTCCACTTTTTAAACTAACTGTGAAAACTACAATATCTTGTCTTGGTTATTCTGATTTGTGAGTGTTTTATTGGATAGTGGTCAGTATAGAACAAAGAGCTCTATCGCGGCAGTAATAATAATTATTATAATATCCATCATTGAATTTGAGCGAAAACAACAACCATGTGTTCATCCGTTGGTGACTATAGGAAACTTCTTTTTTCTTGATATTAAGATACAATTCCATATAGAAAGAAGTTCCTAAAGAAATTACTACGGTAATACTATCAAATTCAAATATATTTCAACTAATAATAACACTGCTGGAGAAGGCTTATCCATCTTATTGTTATATCAATGATAATTCTAACTATGGTATCAACCATTGGAATATTCACTGCTGCGATATCCTTTCAGTATGCTGACGCTATAAGTAATGACAATCGTATGACAATTTCTTCTCAATGCGGAGCCGATTCTTCGCTTGCCCCAAAATGTTCGCAAAAAGATATCACACCGTTCCTTCTTCCTTTTCCTTGACTAACCATGGTAAAGCAAAAGATGGCCAAGCCCAAGAATCGGAAAAATGGCAAAGTACTGAATGCTTTAGGTCAACTAGATGAACCAATATGCACCTACTATAGGTGTCATCACAAGTTTTCTGTTCATGGAACTAGAAGCTGCAGGTGTAAGCATCCAATGAACAAGATATTAGGAATACTCACGAGATATGATTGAAAAGAGTTTTGATTTTCTCTATTATATCATTTAGCTGCTGTATATGAAATGGCTTTTGAAGAAAGGCATCTACCTTGATATCTGGCAACATATTATGAAAATCCTTTTCTTGAATTTCAAAAGCACTCATAAGTATTGTCTTTACATGT
>DATFDI010000087.1:0-34947 GCA_035252175.1 Nitrososphaeraceae archaeon | reverse complement strand
GGGAATTAAAACTATAGGTCAGCTTGCAAGATGTGATGTTCAAAGTCTGATGGATAGGTTTGGCAAAAAGAATGGTCTTTGGATGTGGCAGGTGGCTAATGGACGAGATAACAACATTGTATCTCCCAGAGAAGATAATATATCTGTAAGTACTGAGCAGACTTTAGATCATGCTACAACTGATAAAGTAAAGATTCTCCAATATCTAAACATGTTAGTAGATGAGGTCTATGAAAGAACAAAAAGACATGGATACATGTTTAGAACTGTAGGAGTCAAACTAGTTAGAACTGATTTTTCAATTGAAACAAGAGAGATGTCATTCTCAAACTTGCGTAATGATAGAGAGAGCATTGCATCGGTTTTAGAAGAACTAGTCGATAGATTCAGCTTTAACAATAATAATACGAACTCCAAGATATCTTTTAGAAAAGTTGGCATCAAAATATCAAATCTAGCAAGACTGGAGAAAAAGAAATATAGATCTCAACAAAAAACCTTGTTAGAATATTTCTGATTTTGTTTCTTATAACCACTGTAAGCTGTTTTGCTAAAAATGATACAAATGCATTTTCGTCATTGAAAGCAAGTATCATCTATAATATGCAAAATATCTACAGTTGAATAGCTTTATTCTACATTCTGGGAAACAGCATTACTATTCTAACTTACCTTCTGTCTTTCGTCTATTCTATATCTCTTATACTTAAGGGTCGATAAATATACTATATCATTAATGTAAGACTTTTAGCCTTAAGATGATGTCTTTGCTGTAGTTGGTCAAGTTAGACAATAAGTCGCGCATAGAAGCGGAACAGATAATAAAGAACGAAATATCTGCTGTAACCGACAAACCTTCTATCGTAAAGGGCAATGGTTGTGCTGCTTGTCATGTATTATTCAGAGTTAAAGAGCTTATGCATGTAAGTGAGCAGGACGCAGCCGACTTGCTTTCGGAAGTCCTACTCGATAATAGGCCTCTCAATGATGAGTTCATTTCAATGGTTGAGGAGATACATATGAAAGCCCGTATGATGGGCGAGATATTCGCAATCAAGACAAGAGAGGCCAAAGACCGCTACATCGATTCTAATTTCAAAAATACACTCAGCGAGTTAGTTAGTGATGCTTCTGTATATGGAACAGAGATAGTGATGAGAAGGTTGATCTTGTCTAACATCGCTCTCAACATCGCTCAAAATCTAGGAATTGACTACCATGCCGCCATGGAGGAACTATACTATTACATGAGAAAGAAAGATATACACACTCACGAAGAGCTAATGCAGTCAATAAGGTCTTTGCTGACTAAGAGAGGTGTTGAGAAGCCATAATGCGTATGTCATTTACACGGAACGATTTAGACAGCACATTATATAATAGTAGAAAGCTTTTTAGTTTAGCCAGTTTATAGTTAATTGAAACCCATTCTTAGAAGTGATAACACTGCTGGAACCCTTGGGCCCACTTTAAAGTTGTTTAAGTTCCAAAATGGAACTGCTCATGTTTAGAGCCAAGGTATTTGAACTAACATTAACGTTCATGGAATGGATGACATGACATGTTTTGATTTATAAGAATTCTGCAAAATATACATCCGATACTACAGTTGATGAGTCATCAGGTTCGTATCTCAAAGGCGCATACAAGATAGTAATAATAAAGATAGCAACGAATAAATGAACCAGATTCTAATGAAGCCAAAATCAAGGGGAAGAAGCGCAAGAAACTATAATAATTAATTTAACTGACTACGTTATGCATTAAGAATGATAGCAAAATTTTTGGAAAATGGGAGATCAATTGCATATTATTGATAACTTTGTTTAAAACGCAAAATATAAGGCTAACAAGAGATTAATTAATGTAATATCTCCAATAACGTTTTATACTTACAAATTTATTAGTAATTTGAGATGTCTATTTGACTATAGAAGCAACCTCAGCATCAGATACCATCAGCGAAAAGACAGAGGTATTGCATGGTGAGCAAAATGTAATATATACAGTATTACAATTTACATTCAAAGCAAAGAATAGAATCGATGCCTGCGTAGATAACACCAGACCTTCATTAACCATTGAAATCGAGGAGCTAAGAAAAGCATTTCTTGATGCTAAGATAAGAGGAGTCAGACTAAGATATGTTACTGAGATTACTGAGGATAATGTAGAGTATTGTAAAAAATTGCTAAAGCTAGTAGATGAGCTTCGTCATATAGAAGGTATTAAAGGTAATTTTTACATAAGCGAAACAGAATACATTGCTCCTGCTACAGTACATACAAAAGGAAAACCAGCTTCTCACATTGTTTATAGTAATGTAAAGGAAATTGTACAACAGCAGAGACAATTTGTATTTGATAGTTTTTGGAGTAGATCTATACCAGCTGAGCAGAAGATTAGAGAGATAGAAGAAGGCATAACACATTATGAAACAAGAATAATTGAAGATTCAGACCAAATTATTGAAGAAATCAGTCGTCTTACAGCTAATTCAAATCAGTTGGTTACATGTCTTACCCCAGGAGGAATGCAATATAGCTACAATTACTTTTTTGATTTGAAGAAAAAGCTGTTAGAAAAGCAAAAGAAGGGACAGCATAGAGGTATAAGGTATATTAGTACAATAGAAAAAGACAATATTGATTTAATCAGGATATTTCTGAATTCTGGAATTCAAATTAGACATGTTAAAAATCTACCACCTGTGAGTTTTGGTGTATCAGACAAGGAAATGTCGGCAACAATAGAAAAGATGGATGGAGGTAAGAAAGTCCCAAAGTCTTTTAATTAGCAACGAACCATTGTATATCCAACATTTTTCTTCAATATTTGAAGAGCTATGGAAAAATGGTATTGATGCTAAAGAGAGAATAAAGGATATTGAATCTGATATACACTTGGCTGACATAGAAGTTATTCCAAGTTCATTAAGAGCTCAGGAGCGGTATATCGATATTGTAAAGACAGCTATTGAAGAAATACTATGGATATTTCCAACTGCCAATGCTTTTCTAAGGCAAAATAAGATTGGTGCTGTACCATTAGCTATACAAGCAGCAAAAGAAAGAAATATTAAAGTTAGAATTCTGATACCTGCAAACAGCTTTGTAAAACAAAAATTACAGCAATTAAAAGAATATTGTCCTGTAGGTACAATAGATGTCAGATATATAGAACAAATGTCTGAGACCAAAGCCACAATTCTAGTAGTTGACAGAAAAGATTCTATGGTTATGGAATTAAAAGATGATTCTAAAGCAAACTTTGATGAAGCAATAGGATTATCAACTCACTCTAATAGTAAGGCAGGAGTTTTGTCTTATGTTGCCATATTTGAGAAATTATGGAAACAATCAGAATTATACGAACAATTAAAAACACATGATATAATGCAAAGAGAGTTTATCAATATAGCAGCCCATGAGTTACGTACACCTATACAACCAATTATTGGTCTATCTGAGGTTGTTCTTCGCAATCCAAGAGATGCAGAACAAGCAAAATTATTGGAAGTTATTAACAGGAACGCAAAGAGACTTAGCCGACTAACAGAGAATATATTAGATGTAACAAAAATAGAGAGTCAGTCACTAAATCTCAAAAAGGAGCGATTCAATCTAAATGAGGTAATTACAAACGCTATAGATGATATAACTACAAATAAGATTATCTTCTCTTCCTACTCCGAAACTAGACATCCCATAATAAAATTATTATGTAATACACAAGATATTTTTGTTTATGCAGACAAAGAAAGAATAAACCAAGTTATATTAAATCTATTAAATAATGCAGTCAAATTCACAAAGGATGAAAAAGGTATCATAACTGTCATAGTAGGAAAGAAAGATCTTCAAAAACAAAAACAACACAACAACAATTATTCTAACAACAACAATCAGGAAATTGTTGTTAGCATACGTGATACAGGTCAAGGCATAGATCCTCAGATATTCCCAAGATTATACAGTAAGTTTGCTACAAAATCGGAAACTGGTACAGGGCTTGGGTTGTTCATATGCAAAGGTATCATAGAAGCTCATGATGGAAGAATGTGGGCTGAGAATAATAAAGATGGCGAAAGAGGAGCAACATTTTCATTCAGTCTTCCAATTTTGTGAATTGTTTTTCCGTATATACAGTATTTGATCCTTGATTTTGATATTGTGACTGATGGAGAGTATGATGAGGATATGTAGAAGAGCGATAATCAGAAACAAGCAATCGCAGCAAGATAGGGGCACCAGCATACTGCTACTGCAATAGGAAGACAATCAGTATTTTGATCTGATAGGTTCTACCATAATGGACGTAATCCATAGTGTTTCAAAAATAGAAAAATAAGTCAACACAAATGATTCGCTATTTGAATAGGTAGCCAAATACATCAGTTCACCAGAATCAGTATTTTCACTGTTGTATCCTTTTAGATCCTCAGCCAAGCATATCTTTGAATCTACTATCAGAACTGAAACTTTAGTTTGGAAATGCTGTTGCTTTAGATTGTCAACCATATGAATTTCGAATTTACCCTGTGTTGCATGAACTGCTTCTGGTCCTCCCGTTTTTTCTTCTCCTTCACCGACTTCATGTTTATTCTTATTCTCAGTTAATTTATCCCTTGTCGTTTCGTGTAGTTGCTCTTCAATCAATTTTTCTATCTGCGCCTGCATATATTTAGATGTAAGAATTCTAACTCTTATTCCATACAGCATTGCCATTTTGAATAACTGTATAATTACTTGTTTACGTCCTTCAGTCAAATATGGCGCAGGGTTACTATTACTATTGCTGTTGTTATCAGACAACAACATCTGGATTTCTTGTTTGGCTGATTTTACAAGATTAACACTAACTTTTTGTATCTCTAGTGGATCCCTCAACGTTTCCATAAATGGCGGCTTTACTCCTTCCTCTATCTCCTTGATTTTATATTGAGCAGGACTTGCACTTTTCCATAAATTCTCAAATAGGTATTCTTGTGCTTGTACTAGAGCCTTTGAACTAGTTAAAATGGCTTGAGATAGTGGATTTGTCTCCTGTGAAACTCCATGAAGGAGAGCTTGTTTTCCATCAGCTATTGCAAAGTTAGTTCTAACACCCCCTAAATGTCTAAGCTCACAAACTTCCGTTAACTTTTTACAATACGAAATGTTATCTGCTGTAATTTCTGTTACACCTCGTATCTTAACACCTCTTTCTTTAAGACAAACTAATCCGTTCCATATTGGTTCGTAGATAACATGGATTGCTGGGCCAGCATTGTCAAAAGAACCTTCTAGTCTTTCTTTTATCCCTGAGAATGTCTCTAATGTCTTTTCGATAATATTCTCATTGCCATACAATACCTCTGTTGTTTCTGAAGAACCTCGAGAAGCAAGGTCATTCAAAGGGGATTCCGTTCATATATTTGCCTTAATCGGTTAAACACTATCCATAAGTAGTTCAGATATTTACTTCGGTATCAGAAGTGATCCAGCTGTGTAGAGGCGGCAATAGAAGAAGCTAAAAATATATTTTGTCAAATATACGCAAGTGACATCTTCGTTTACTGTCTTTTTGAAATCTTCAGACATCTTCCTCATGAGTGGAATTCCAAACTCTGCAGAGGCCCCTGCGCCAAAGAAAAAAACTTATCCTTCCAGAATCGACAACCATTGTTGGTCGAGAAACTTTGTTCAATAGCAGTTACTTCAAATTGACTTGTAATAAGCAGATGGATATTATGTAAAAATATATTCGATAAAGGTGTGAGCTGAGTTAGGAGCCACAAGTTCCAATACTAGCCCATCCGGATCCTGAAATGTTTTACTTGTTCATTTACAAATCGTTTACGATCCTCGAAACTCTATTTTTTTATCCTTAAATACTAAAGTGAGAAAACCGGAAGTAATAATAATTAGTTTTTGTCATCTTTGAAATTAATTACTTTATGCATACCATCGCAAAATGGCTTGTTATTTGATGCTCCGCAACGACAAAGAGTGTAATGCTCTTTTGATGCTCCGTCACCAAATTTTATAGTGTTATTAGCATCTCCTCCGATTAGTTCTATGCCCCCAGTTATAAGGTAAGGCCCGTCCTTAGAAACAGTAACCATTGGCGCCGTTTCATTTTGATCTCTGTGCTCTATACCATCAATTGAATAACTAAGTGCACCAGACGGGCATTTTCTTATTGTACTGATTGTTTCTTCTACATTAGCACCATCTGGATTAATCCAAGGTCTTGCATTAAGTCTAAAAACAGATGGCAGGTTGTTTACACATTCAGTTGCATGGCTACAAATTCTCCTATTATCATGAACTGTAATTTTCTTGCCAACATAATCTTTTCTCTTATCTTTGATTACCTTATTCTTCTCTTCACCACTTCCATCTTTTTCGATGCCTTTATTTTCGCTTGAAAAACCAATTGTTGCATGTGTACCATCGCAAAATGGCTTGTTCTTTGATGCCCCACACCTACATAGGGCTACTCCAGTCACAGTAGAAAGTGGCTCACCTTTTGAATTCTGAATATTTTCAACAATTTTTGGTTTCATATCATTTAACAGATAATAAGGTCCATTTGGAAGAGGCATGATCTTTGGCCTTTCCTTTTTTATTATTGTTGAATTACTACTATCGGTTGCATCATCATCTGTACCTGTGCTATTAATATTACTAATGCTATTTGGTTCCAATGTTGACGTCATTCTTCAACTCCCTTACTAACGACGAAATTAGTTTTCTATTATGGATGGAGGCCATGATTTTAATGGTTATTTGTTTTTACGAATTTAACCTTTTGTTTATTTCCTCTATAAGGTCTTCGTTTGCAATGGGTTTTTGAATGAACAAGTCTTTGTCTAGTGAGCAATACTTCTCCACTCTTGAATTCTTGTAATACATTTCACTAGCAGTTAAAAAGCAAACTTTGGCATTATCGTCTATCTTTCTGATTTGATCATAAAGTTCAAAGCCATCCATCTTTGGCATCTTTATGTCCAAGATTAATAGATCGTAGATGCCAGCTCTATAGTTCTTCAATGCGGCAGTAGGATCATTAAACGAATCAACTTCAAATCCATTCTCATTTAATACGATTTCCAGTACTGAGATGACATCTGGTTCATCGTCCACTATCATGACCTTTTTTGCATTATTAATATTATTTTCTATCTTTGCCATTATCTATCTGATATTTTGTTTTTGTTGCTACTTTTGATTTGGTTACTTATAACTGGCAGTGTAAAGTAAAATGTAGCGCCTTTGCCATCAAAATTGTTTCCGCCCCATATTTTACCTCCGTGTGCTTCTACTATACTCTTTGAAATGAATAAACCCAGTCCTGTACCTTGAAAGGACTTTGAAGCAAATTTTTTAAATAGCCTTGGCATAACATCGGGATCTATACCACTACCAGTATCTTTGACGTTGACCATAACTACAGTGTTCGAAGTATTATTATCTTTTTTTATCTCTCCATAATTTTTCTTTTGGACTTTGACTGTCACTATCCCCCCTTCCCTCCTAGTAAATTTAATGGCATTAGATAATAAATTGGAAATAACTTGGCCAATCCTGGCCCTATCTGCTTCTACTAGTATTATCTCTTCAGGAGGTTCAAAAAATAATTTTATATCAATATTGGCTTTTGTAATTTGTTTTTTGTATCTTTCGACAGTATTAAATAACACTTTATTTAGGTCTAACTGTTCTTTTTGTAGCTCAAGTGAATTACCCTCTATCTTTGTAACATCTAAGATGTCTGACGAAAGTTGACTCAATCTCTCTGCATTTCTAGCAATCATATCCAAAGAATAATCCAAGCCTTGTACTTTCATATTTCCCATCCGTGAACGGATAATCCCTACTGAGCTAATAATCGGCTGTATAGGGGTGCGAAGTTCATGTGCTGCTGCGCTTATGAATTCACTTTGCATTTTCTCGCTGATTTTCAGCTGCTCGTAGGCTATTTCCAATTGTTTATTTGACTGCTTTAGTTGCTGGTATAATTCAGCTTGTTTCCAGAGGTTATCAAATATGGAGATATAGGATAATACAGTAGGCTTGCTATTTGAATAAGTTGCCATGCCGACTGCATCTATAAAATTTTCCTTTGAATCATCCTTCTTTTCTATTACTAAAGATTCTTTTCTATCAACGACTATTATAGTAACTGTTGTAACCGGATTCTTTTCTGCTGCAGCTGCTGATGATGCTAGTCCTAAGTCATATTCGTGTTGATTAGTCGATTTTACATCTATTGATCGTATGTCAAATCTCTTCTCTTTATTCTTTATTTGCTGATTTTGTTTTGTTCTCTCGTCTTCTTCATTGGGTTCTTGCCTAGTTGTAGATACTGTGCTTTGTATAATTTTTTCTATAGCATCGTTTGTTGGAGTGAGGATTCTAACATTTACTCTATGATCTCCTTCTGATGCTTGCTTTAATAATTCAATTATTCCTATTCGCTCTTCACGATAAAAGGCATTGATTGTAGGAAGAAGCAGTAATACTTCATGTTTAGCTGATTTTACCATATTTATGAATAGTTGTTGTGTATCTATTGGACTTTGAATAACCTCTGTTTTGCCTAAAACAACTCCTTCTTCTATTTCTTTTATTTTCTGTTCAGCAGGCACAGATTTGTTCCAAAATGAATCAAAGACATATTGTTGCTGCTCTAGTACTTCCTTCACATTGCTGTATATTACTTGTTGTAAGAGAGATGCTTCTTGCATGGTGGCAGAAGCTATGTACTCTTTTTCACTAACTGCGAAGTTACCTTTTATATCGTCTAAATGATGAAGCTCGCCAATTTTCATGGCTTCTTTACAGTATGAAAGGTTATCTTTTGTAATGGTGGTAATATACCTGGATCTTATTCCTCTCCTATTTATATCGATCAGAGCATTTCTAAAAACGTCAATTCCGATTGCAACAGATGGCCATGTGGAATCTGCGCAAATATCCATCTTTAACTTTACATTATATAAAACACTTAAAATTGCATGGGTAGTATTTTCAGTACCATACAATACTTCTGTTCTCTCATGATTTGCATTAGATGAGGATGAAGACGGTGATGGCACGTATGATTCATCATTTATAATCAGCGTCAGTTATTTAGGAATTCCTTGTATGTCGATGTTAAAGTTGATTTCACATTTCATTGTGATGTAAGATAAGTTATTTTTATAATAAATTGTTATACCATCTAAACTGGGAATTTAAGCCTTAATTCCACAGTATCCCGGATAATTACTTGGATTATCCTACAGTTGTTACATCACAAGAAGTACTTAGGGCAGCAAAATACTATTTCATATATCATCTTTAGATATTGTTATTCTATATTGATGATGTCCATTAGCCATTTATTCTTCGGGTAAGTAGTTTTAGGGATTATATGAGAAAATTTCACAGCTTCTTTATAATTATCATTGAAGCGATATAAACCAAGATTAGCAATACTGATAAACGTATGTGTGCAATCGATATTACTTCCAAATGGTCAATCCAGTCTCATACCTTGCTTAAAGTAACCTCTTTTATATTATACTAACGAGCTACAGCAATGTTCGACAATATTCTTCAGGACGAACATCCAGAGAAGGATAGTTGGTGGATAAACGAACTAGATTCATTGGGTGTAGACACAAAAAGTCAAATAGCCGCTTATCTGCAGGTATGTAAATAGCTGATCGATAGTCGTTAAGCTAATCAGTATCGGTGTACCAGTAAAGAGAATCTTTTTGATAAATTCAAATTCAGTCGCAGTATGCTGAAAGTCTTTAGCATACCTTTTTTTGTGAATGTAATTGGATATACTCCGTATATAATAACCGCTAAATAACAGCACAAAGCACATAATAAAGAAATAAAGGCACTATACTTGGTACTAATGCTTTATCGTTAACCTCCATTACATCGCTGCCACCATACCCCTTAATCTGAATAGATATCATACTCTTCTATAACAAATAAGAAATATTAATGTAGCGTTATTTGCAGTTTTCTTGAATATATGATTATTTGCTTGATTGTTTAAACAAATTTACGGCCTTTATGCTCGTATTGATACATACAAGGAATACTAACCATGCAAATATGGCAGCTATCATTGAAGCCTGATAAGGTTCAATATTTCGCTGAAGTAAATAGTATTGAACTGATATTTTACAAAAGGAATATATTATTTCAGAAATTGAAAATGCTGCAAATAGTTTTTTGATATCATTTTTTATTTGGGCAGAATTCTTTTGACCTGTTATTGGATTAATATATCTATACCTATTATCTAGGTAGAACAGTACAGCAAATAGCGGAATATATACTCCGTATTCAACCAACAGAGTCGATAAGGTATTCAGTAAGTTATTCTCAGGCAGATACTCTGCAAATAGTTGAGTAAATAAAGCTCCTGCAAAGAATGCAGCAATACCAGATAGAATTAAATTTTTATTAAAAAGGATTGTATTTTTATATTTTTGATATAAGTAGTTATATGTTTTAAAATCAGCCATACATAATCTGTGTAAGTATAACAGGAGAATATAAAGAAGTAGATTAATTCAGAATGGTTCTGTTTTTATTAGGAACTATATATAGCAGTTGGCTGAAGAGAAGGGGAAGAGGGTTCAAAGACGTGAATCTATACCTGGCCATGTATATTATTATAATTTTGAAGAAATGAATTATCCCCCTCCTTATGCACAAGCAAAGGGTGTAAACAAATTTAGGTCTTGAGTTGTTCATCGGTTTAACACTCATGAGAACATTAGTAATGTGTTGTATATAATAATAAATAAAAGTAACAAAACATAAAGGCTCCATTCATGCCATTATATGGATTACTTACTAATCCATCTATTGATATAATAAGTGAGATAAACAAAATACATGATTTACATTTTGACTATGTGGAGATAGGAATAGAAGGTCCTGAAGGTAATCCAGACATAATCAATAACAAGAGGGATGAACTAGTAAAGTTGCTTGAGCGGTTCAAGCAAAGACCTATTGCTCATACAGCCTATTGGATAGATTTGGCTTCAGATTATGATTATATCAGACATGCATGGGTTCTTGAGGCAATACGAGAAATCAAAACAGTAAAAAAGCTAGACATAAATCTGATAAATTTTCATGCTAACATAAACGGTATGTTTTATGGGGAAAGAAGAAGGCTAGTTTTGGATAACATGGTAAAAAGCCTCAGAGAAATTGTTAACCAAGCTCAAAAGCATAAAGTAGATGTAATGTTAGAAAATGTGCCACTTTCAAATGGGATACACAACTTAGACGAATTCAAATACATTATTGGTAATGTTTCCAAGTTATTTGTCCATCTGGATATACCGCATGCTTTTACCTCTGGAGGCATGGCTTCAGTAATTAATTACATAAACACCTTTAGAGATAAAATAATCCATATTCATTGGCATGACAATCACGGGGTAAAGGATGAACACCTGCCTATAGGCGAAGGTTTCATAGACCACCAAAATGCAGTCAAAGCACTAAAGCATATTGGTTATGATAAAACAATTACTTTGGAAGTATTTACAAATAATCATGATGCTAAATTATCTGCAGATAAACTCAAGACTATGTGGTCATCTTAGATTACTCATCTACTTCTCGTTTACCATGTAGTTCTTGGCAGTCACCAATCGTCTCTTCACCATGAGATTCAGCCTTCGGTTGTTGTACAACTGGTAGTTTACCAGAACCTTTACAGATAGGACAAGTTGTCTGTATGTAATTCATTATAATGAATGGTAGTTAAAACTTATGAAGAGTGAACTAAACATGTTTGTACAAGCAAATTAGACTAGTACAGCCGCTGCTAAAATTAGTTTACCATTTTTTGATAGCCAATTAAATGAGAGGTTCAGAAGCCTTGACCTGCAGTTAGAGTGATTCTTCTTCCTGTCTACTTATTCTTTACCCGTGATGATTCTATTATACCACGAAGTATTAGAAAAAGTTGATCTTCACTCGTGGCTATATGATCTGAAAAATGTACTGGCCATGGTGTTGGAACAGGGTCTTTTGCAAATAATATTATCTTCTTGCCCAAACTTTTTGCTACAAACATTTCAACAGCCGTGCCATAACTTGGACCATTTGCTATAACTATAACTATATCAGAACTTTCGATATATTTCAGATCATGTTTGACTATTTCAGATGATAAAGCCTGCTTATCTCTAAAGTCTGTAATATGGGAGTAGTCCATTCCTTTATGCACTATATGATCTACAATAGAAAATCCATGGTTCGTCAAGAAACTATGCATATTTTTTATTTCATTAATTCCACCATATCCTATAGAACCACATACCATTATTTTCAGCTTGACATCACTTCTAATATTTAGTCAGTATAGATAAAGGCTGGCAAATAATATTTTGTCGCTTTGGATCATGAGATGACAGATGTTCAATACTTCTAATAACAATTTAGGAGCCTTCGCCATCTTCTAACAACTAAAAGAGGATAGGAAAGGTGATGTATTCTAACCGAGATTAGTAAATCATGTACTATTATTATTTTGCATGATTTTTAAATGAAAATGATGCAAGAGGAGGCAGTTAACATGATGATTTCACCTGAAATAAGCGTCATAAACGGTACAAAATTAATTCAGACATCTTTTGTTTCAATTATACTATTCATCATCATCGATCACTATCGAGTTCTCGTCTATGATCCAGTAAAGCCAGTCTGCGAAAGGCCCTATATAGTATATGAAATGGAAAAGAGGAAAAAGGTTGAGAGCCATCTATCTATGCACTCAAATTATTTATTGAATTTACGATAAAGTGCTATATGTTGTTACATGTAGCGATAGTAGAATCGGCATTAGCTCTATTTACAGTTCCGGAAAGCATTATTGTGAGAAGTACAGGTATTGTTACACCTACGACCAGAGTCCAGAATCTCATCACATATTAGCATAAATTTATTAGATCTTATTTTGGTTTGGTTGAGCAAAATATTTAGCAGCAAAACACCAGATAAAAAAGAATGATAGAACAGTATCAAACAATATACTATATGATGGAAGGAGATATATATAGTTCAACCAAATGAAACAAGATTTGATAAGAATATTTAACAGAAAATATTAGTATAGCCTGTCTAGTTGTGAATTAGTTAGCTTGTCCATTCCTACCATACTATCAGGACCAATACTTCGCAGAGTAGAACCAGAGAGGGTTTGCATATGGATTGCAACTAGTAAGTCAGCAACTGTGAAAGCTCACATATATCGACTGAGAGATTTACAAAACAATGATGATAGTGTTATTGGCACTGGCGCTACAAAGACGCTGAGATTAGGACAAATGCTGCATGTTGCACTAGTTATGGCTCTACCTGTCAGGGATCATCATCATGACAGATTTCCTGCTGATGAAATTCTTGCATACGATATAGAAATTTTTCTTGAAAATGATAGTCAGGGCATGAGATTAAACGACCTGGGGTTAGTGGCAGGTGAAAGCAGTATTGCATATGGTAATCAAATAAACATCTCACTACCAACTTTCATTTTATCTGGAAATGACAGTACACCCTCTACTATACTGCATGGTTCATGTAGAAAGCTGCATGCTGAGGGCGAAGACTGTCTTGCAGCTGCAGATGAGATAATAGGAGCATCAGTTGAGGATATAACCAAGAGACCAAGAGCTCTATTTTTAACAGGCGATCAGATCTATGCTGATGATGTAGCATCACCTCTCATACAACATCTAACGAAATTCGGAATCGAATTGCTTGGATGGGAGGAACAAATTCATGGTGTAAATAAGAAATTAACAGAAATAGGAATAGGAGGACGCCAACAAATAGTAAGAGACCATGCGAAGTTTACATCCCAAAAAGCAGGCAATCATTTGCTTAGCTTTGGTGAATTTGCAGGTATGTATTTGCTTGCGTGGAATAGTCAGAATTGGCTTAATATAATTCACGATGTGGATGTGTCGACCAATAACGACAGCAACAACAATAACAAAGCAGACCATAAGGATGACTATCGCAAACAACTAGACCATTTGAAACGCGCCTATCAGGTATTACCAAAAGTTAGGAGAGTTCTAGCCAATATCCCTACATACATGATTTTTGATGATCACGACATTACTGATGACTGGAATTTAACAAAGGAATGGCAAGACAATGTCAAAAATAGTGATTGTGGTAAACAGATAGTATGTAATGGTCTTGCAGCTTTTTGGGTGTTCCAAGGTTGGGGAAATAACCCTGATCTGTATAATCAAGATTTCATTGAGAAGATAACAGGTTATTTAAAAAACGATGGTAGTATAGAACATCAAGACTTTGAAGATCATCTATGGAATTTCCATGGATGGTCGTTTTCTGTTCCAACAAATCCACTATCTATTTTCTTGGATTGTCGAACTCAACGTGGATACAATAGTCTTAGAGGAGCGCCTGAGCTCATTAGCGAAGAGGCATTAGAATCGATTCTACATATCGCAAAACAATCCAACTATCACAATGGTGATCCTGCGATCATAGTTTCACCCACACCAGTCTTTGGATTTGAGCTTGCAGAAAAGCTGCAAGGATACTTGGCTCATTTATCTGGTCCTTATAACTGGGATCTAGAGTCTTGGTCTGCAAGCGAGCGTGGATTTACATGCTTTATTACATTTCTAATAGAAAAGCTTGGACCAAGATATTGTGTATTTTTGTCAGGTGATGTACACTATGGTTTTACGCTGGATGCCAAATTTACACTTTTACCACACGATGGTAATGGTCAAGAAAAGCGAATGCAAGCCATACAATTGACAAGCAGCGCGTTGAAAAGTACGAGCTTCGGTGGCAGGTTTCTCATAGGAGACATTTTAGATCGCATCTATGAGTACGTGTCAAATAAAAAAATTGTAAGGATAGGATGGAACGCCCAATTAGGCCCTCCAAAACATATAGATGAGCTAATACAAGAGCAAAATGATAAAATTCCTAATGAAAAATTGTCCTCTGTTGTTTTGCACGTAGATGAAACTAGTACTAGTAAGGATGGCTTAGATATACTGAAAAAACATTTTGAAGTAGAGAGAAGTCCTGCATGGATAGAAAGTAGAAGAATTCTAAAAACTTCAGGTTACAAACATACGTGCGTGTTGGCTGATAACAATCTTGGTATGCTAATTTTTGATAAACTTTCGCGTACAATAAAGCACAAATTACTCGTTTACAAGGCAAATGAAACTGCTAACGTTTGCGAGGCTATAGTACAGATGTCCACTTGGGTGGGAGACTTTCCTTAAGCATCAATTTGTTCTAGTTGTTTACACAGAAAATGGGAGGCTCTAGCTTTTTTTATGTGAATCGTCTGACAAGGGCTTTCTTCTCTAAGCGGCTATTAGAGATTACTAATAATATTTAACAACTTTTGCATAATTATACTTGTAAGCTCCCCCAACTCCAGCAGATCAAACAAAATGTACTCTGAAGTCATCCATACTAAATCAAAAATCATATTATATATTTGTCCTAGGAAAAGCATACTTTAGACCAGAGATTTACACACATACCCCTTATGGTTTCCATCTTGTCCTAGGCCATAAGGGGTAGATACTATCGCAGCATGCACACAAGATTAGTAGACTCTGACCATCAATATCTTAAAAGTCTTGGTTAACTTAGTTATTTAACCCTAATATGGAAATAACATAGTTATCAACTCATTTGCTGATGAAATATTCCATCTTGAAAAGATCCGCAGTACGATATGATGGTGTGTTATAAAACTTCGTCACCAGTTTTCTTTGTTCCTATGTCAATAGCTTCTGCAACATCATAGACGAAAACCTTGCCATCTGAAGCTGAACCTCTACTTATCGCCTGCAATATGTCGTCTACAATCTTCTTTACTTTCGAATCTGCAACTAAAACCTCGATCTTTGTCCAAGTTCCAAAATCTGGCGTATATTCCATTACACCTGTACCAACATGCTCTGGTCCATATTTTGACCTACCCCTACCTTTGATGTCATAAAATGTCAAACCACCAATATCATTTTTGTGTAAACAATCGCTAACTTTGCCAATTCGGTCATGATGAACTATTATATCTAATCTCTTCATTTTAAAATCAGCCTATTAAATTAGTATTGTTGGCTCTTCTAAAAAGTTTAGTTTTCAAAACTGCACTTTAGACGGTTAGATCTCTCACACTTACCCACGCAGTGATGGTGGTGGAGGAAGCGGTGGTGACTGTGGTGGTGGAAGTAGTGGAGGCGGAAGCAGCGGCAGCGGCTAAAGACGTAATAGCTATTATAGTTGATTATTACCGCTGTGGAAGGTGTCCTTTACCCATTATTCTTAATGGCTAAATCTCAGATGATGAGGGTTTTGTTGTTATTCTTATTTTCAAATAAAAGTTGCGGCTTCTATGTCATCTCGATCCTAGTTCCATCAGGATTGTACCTATAGACTTTACCTGCTTCCTCATCTGCTGTCTTTTTATGCGAACCATCACAGAATGGTTGATTGTTGCTTAGTCCACACATACAAATCCATTTACTTTCATTTCCCACTTTTACCTCCATAGGTCCTCGGTCTTCTTTTCTAACAAATCTTGCCATAGAAAGATAAACACCATATGATCTGTTATAAATTAGTTACAGCTCCATTTGATAGTAGTATAAAGAATTCCTTCTGTTTCCCCGAAATTTTGCTGTCAATTAGAACCTTATTTTTGTCTAACGGTTTTTCGAGACTACTGTTTATTAAAACAGATTGAATGTAATGTTGTCATTAGAAAATTGCCAACAGAAGTTACAACAACTGTTATTTGCAGGAAGATAAAACCTGGTCATGAAAAAGATTATAACTATTGGGTTAGGCGTTATTTGGAATTAGAAAGAAAAGCTCCTGGCTATCTCGGTACTACAATAATCATAGCCGGAGGTAGTAAATCACCTTTTCGTTATATTATCCGCCGTTTTACTGATAAAGCTGCTATGGAAGCATGGGATAATTCAGAAGAGTCACAAAAGCTAATAGAAGAAGCAAACAATTATTCCACGCGACACTACGAGACATCTACTGGTTTGGAGACATGGTTTACATTACCTGAGCTGAAAACTCTTAGTCAAACGCCACCATCTAGATGGAAAATGGCCATTGTAATCTTCTTTGCTGCATATGCTATCAGTTCTATATCACGATATATTCTTGGTCCCTTGATAGGACAATGGCCACTATATGCAAACGCTGTAATTTTTACTGGAATACTGGTTGTTTCACTTACATATTTTGCTCTCCCAATAGCTAATCGCCTGCTGCGACGTTGGTTATATCCAGGAAGTGTGTAGTCTGTATATTATAACAATGTCAGATTACCAGCTATCGGTGGAATACTATTATAGCACCACTATGTATGTCCATTCCATTTCAATTCCAAATGACTGCCCATCTATTATTGTTCTATTATAATGTTATATAACATTATGCTTTATGATATATGTCCACTCTTACAGATGAGCAAACCCGAGGGAATGTAATAAGACAGTGGATATTGGATTTCTCCAGAGATACTATCGCTCAACAGAATAACATAGGAGCCGGAACAGTCAGCAGCATTATAGCTAATTACAAAGCTGGGCTTGAGGAGCTAGACTTTGATTCAATAAGACAGCTAGCTGTAGAAGCAAGACAGCACGGTTGGAATTTTGCTGATCTAGCTTCACATGCCAGATTATACAACTATTTCATTAAATCTGGGGCAGCAGAAGATAAGATAGAATCATTCATTTCAAAAGTTAGTTCTGGTGATGCTTCGCCCGAAAATATGGTTGATCTTGTATATTACGTGAGATTTCCAGATTAGAATCAATTCCTCTTGATCATATACCGGATTATATCAAGCAAAAATTAGAAGAGACGCAGAAAATTGATGAAGAGATTAAACAAGCTGATGCGACACTTCAAAGCAAGAATGTCAGTATCGAAACTATTAACGAACACATTCAACTAAAAAAGGAACCCAAGAAACATAGATTATCTACCAAAGATATTCATAAATTGTTAAACCTCCTCCTAGCTGCTAAAGAATATAAATATAGCCCGGGGAAAATCGTGGCAAAGCTGCGCAGTATTAAAACTAGAACTTTCTGTAAAAGATGCGTATGACGAACTAGAAATTATCTTGGTCTGATTTAGCACTCATCATTTTATATAACAGCTTTTGTTATTGTGATAACTTTGGTTCTCTTTTTCTAATGCTGTCGATTAATTCCTCAAGGTATTGGAGGGATTGTTCAAAGTACGGAATTATTTTCATATTTGTTTTTGTATAATTAGCTAATGCTTCAAAACCTTGCTCAGAAATTAGTGAATCGCCCAAAGAATAATTTCGGAGTTGCTTTATTGTCCAATACCAGTTACCATATTGGTTTGCCATATCCAAGTCATTTAACAGATCAATACTCTTAGTCTCAGCTGATAGTGCACTTTGGATTTTGTCTATTTCAATCCTATCCGATGGGATCATCAAACCAAATGTATCATTTATCTTAAATAAAAGAGAGTCGACTGCTCCAATCATTTGACAAAGAAATGAGTCTATCTCCATCTCTGCACTCATTCTAATATCGTTTAGTGCGAGATTATTATATCTAAACTCAATATCCTTTAGATTGCTTAAATGTCCTCTACACGCATGAAGTTTAAAACTTATCCTATCAGCCTGGAAGTCTTCAGTAGGCAAAATACTAATAGAAAAATTGATATCAAGTCAGTTATTTAGTGTTATTGCAGTAAATGAAACAGTAGAGACATACGGTCTTGATTCTTCTGCTGCAGCCGTTCGCGTTATCTATGTTGTATCAGAATATAATAAGAAAGGTCAATTGGAACATGTATTGGCTGAGTTAAGTCTTCAGAAATATGCAATTAATGAATTCTGCTCTAGTCGCAGTCAAGTTATAATGGCACTAATGAAATTAAAAAGTTCATGAATGTCAGAAGAGAGGATACTACAGTTGAATAACTCATCGGAGAACAATGGAACACATAACTAGGAGTTAATACACGCTCCTGAGTTCCTCGTCACGACAGCGAGTTTATTTACACATGTTACTGTAATCACAAGCTATGGCAAAAGCTAACAAAAGATTATCCTCATTATCTTCTAAAATGAAGAAAGCAAGAAAAACAAGAGCATCGACAGTAACTGTTGATGACGTTAATGTACTCTTAAAGGTAGCTGAACTATATGACACAAGTTATGATTTTGAAGCAGCGGAATGGTTTTGGGGACAATATAAACAAACGACAAACTATGAAGAATTCAGAGATAAGTATCCACAAGGAAGCAAAGGAGCTCAATTATTTGAAAGATTTACATCAAAATTTGAGTTAGCAGGCGTATTAATAGAATATGGCTTTCTAGATGATAACTTGTATTTTGATAGATATGGCGATATACAAGCAGAATGGGAAATGACTAGGTCAGTTATTTATGGCATAAGAAGAGAATGGAATTATCCTAGGTTTAGAGAGAATTTTGAATTACTTGCAAATAGAGGAAAGAAATGGTCAGAAAGTCATGCTCCTAAAATTAAGGAACATCAACTATAGTTACTTCGTCAATAATAGTTATGGAGTGACCGAAGACAGGATTTTACAGTTGAATAACATTCTAGAGAATAATGGATACACGAAGCCAGCAGTTATGGAAGTACAAAGTAAATATCATACCTCAAGTAGATAATTAGCTATCGTCACACGAGAGTCAGCAGAAAGAGGCTTTTATAGCCTTTTATAGCTAAGTAGTAGCTATAAACTCAACTTCAATGAGGTTAAGCAAAACAAGCCTATATTTTTATAACAGATTTTTCATCTTCAACTTTAGAGTTGCTATTCCTTAATCCTGTCATGGACTAGATCATATAGCTTTCTGTTTTCTTCCTTTAGTTTTTCCATACTTATTGAATAATATCCTTTGCTTGCCCCTTGAGTCCGTCTTTTATCTTTATTTTTGGCTGACTATAAACTTCAATGCTAGCCTAAATGCATCAAATATGTCATTGTATGATGTTGCATCTTTATCCAAAGTACCATCATTATCAACTGCAGTTCTGAGTGTCTGCGTTGATAGCAATACGACCACCTTCATTCTCCAAAATCATTTTGCAATGGCCAAGCATTGCTTTATGCTCTTTGTTGAAATTGACTGGCACTACTTTCATATCAGCAAGAGCATCTTCATGCAATGATTCTAGCGGGCTACTTATGGGTGCCGCTGCTTATCAATTTTAACAACTTATGTTATGCCCTCTCATTCTCTTTGTTATAGACAGCAGTTGCTAGTTTATTTATATCCATTACCATGGTTGTTACATATCAAGACGAATCTGTGGCTTCATCTGTTAATGTAGATCCAGACTCAATTGCCTCCTCTATCTCTTTTCTATTAGCTGAATCTACAATCAAATCTTTTTTAGATGCTTTCCTACCCCTGAGCCCAACACCAGTAGATAGTGTTGTTTGCATTTCTTCTGCATCATGGAATTTATCATCTATTATACCTGCAGCATCATCTTTACTATGAATTTTCTTATTCCAAGTAGCAACGTCAGGAGTGTCTTCAATATCTACTATACCTGTAGACATATCCACAGTGTCAGTTTCTCTCTTCTTTTTTCGTTGTTGTTTTTTCACTTTATTATTAGTTGATATGTTGTCTTTGTTCTTCTGTTGTTATTATTGTTATTGTTATTCACACACTATCCTAAAATTTTGCATATGCAATTACAACTTCAAGTGCATTATTTTGATGCCTTTCAGAGGAATCATTACCATTCATATATTTATGGAATTCCTCGATAATAGATGCGTTTATCGCATTAGGTTCAGTTTGAATCTTAGCAACAGTGGTTGACAGCTTTGTTGGCATTAAATAGTTCTATGACCTCGTTTTGAATGCACTTTCTTACTGATGTTTTATGACAAAACGAAGTATTTGAATAATGTTTCAGATGAACACTGACATTATGTATGATTGTCGCTAATCAATCATAACATTATCAACATAACACCATTCCCATGTCTCACCTGGCTCAAAGGACCTTATGATTGGATGCTTAGTAGATTTGTAATGTTTTGTTGCATGCTTATTAGGAGAGGAGTCACAACAACCTACATGACCGCATGATAAACAAAGGCGTAAATGTACCCAGTCAGAACCCATTTGAAGACATTCTTCGCAACCGTCTGGTGTTTTTGCATCAATATTTTGATTTACATCCTTGAGATGAGGATCTGTCTGTTTCATAAGGATATAATACAGATACCGACCTAATAGGATATCCGGTCGTAAATTGTAAAGAATTGTGTAATACTATTCCTGTAGTACTTTATGAACAAACGAGATCGCAGTTGATCCTTCGCCTACTGCAGATGCAACACGCTTGATACTGCCGCCTCGTACGTCACCAACAGCGAAAACACTTGGTAAACTGGTTTCAAGCAAATATGGTTGACGTGTAAGGGGCCAGCCTGCCGAGTTAAGGTTATTGAGGGACAGATCAAATTAAGAAAAAGAACGGTTCTGATTTGTGATGATGAAAGAGATTCATTATTCATCTTCAGAATCGCCCTGCAAGAAAGTTATGATGTATTGACTGCAAAGACAGGAGAAGAATGTATAAAAAATACCTTGATGCAAAAAATTCAGGAAGAAAGATTGACGTGATACTATTAGATTACAGACTAGGTGATACAAATGGCTATCATGTAGCTCATAAGATAAAGGAGTTAAATGATGTTAAGATAATTATGATTACTGCATTTCATGTAGAGCATGACATCATAAGAGAGTTGGAAGATAATGAATTGATTGTAGACATAGTTCAAAAACCAGTGACAGTGATTCACCGACTGCAAAGATAGCACAGTGTACTAAAAGTTAAAGATATATCTTCTCATATGATATCTATCTGCATATTGCAGTTCTAATCTTGTATTTCTTGAAGCTGTCATACTCAGTCTGATCTTTGCCAAGTCTCTTTTATTATCCTGTCATAGTTGTCATCAAAGCCAAAAATCACCAATTATGGAGGCTGATTATCTTTTTACTTGTAGCATATCGTCCCAATCATAAACTTACTTTATGCCATAGGTGTATAACTGACCATCTCATACTTATACATGCTTTTTGACTCCAGGCGCCTAAAATGTGTTCAAGCAGCGTGCATGGGAACTATATTACTTTAAGCTAAACTGGTATGATAGCATATTTGAGTAGAGGAATTGCGATATTCGGTTTGGAAAATTCAATAAAGTGATTGACAGGAATACTGCATGATTCTCAATACACTTTTAGATAATCATTATGATTTCTCATAAGACTTACTTACTAAATCAGTACTAATCATAAGATCATAAAACTTATGCAACGATCAGCATCTAGTCCAAAGTATTTCTTTGGAGAACCCTTGTATGTCACAGGCGAAATAGATTTTAAAAACCCAAATCGGGATGAATGGAGATATAAAGAACTTGGTTTTAGCGAGATGTCAAAATTAGTAAAAAGTGTTCCAGACCCTACAACCAGTCCACCACGAATGAACCTTGGAGATATCATAGGAAATAAAGAAGTCGAAAAAATTCAGAAAGCCGGACGTATTGTATTTCATTCAGTGGGAGATACTGGAGCTAAATTTACCAAACCTGGTCTGGAAGCCGAAGCTACTGTGACCGACAAAATGGCCGAAGATTTCAATGAATCAAATCCTGCAAATATTCCATCATTCTTGTTTCACCTAGGTGATGTAGTTTACAATTTTGGAGAAGATGAGTATTATTATGATCAATTCTATGAACCTTTTAGGAATTACCAAGCACCTATCTTTGCTATACCAGGAAACCATGATGGGATTACATATGTTAAAGACCCCTCCGAGTCTCTTCAGGCCTTTAGAAAGCATTTCTGCGATAATGAACCGCATCACGCACTTGAGGCAGGTGGCTTGACAAGAACCACAATGACCCAGCCAGGAGTATATTTTACTTTGAAAGCTCCTTTTGTGACAATCATCGGTTGGTATAGCAACGTGCTAGAAGACCCAGGTGTAATTTCTTCTGAAGACGGCAAGTATCCAAATCTTGATGATAAACAGAAGGACTTTTTAGAGTCAGAGCTTAGATCACTACATGATGAGTGCTATTCTGGTGCGGTAATTCTAGCAGTTCATCATCCACCCTATACTTCATGAGTAATTCATGTTGGTAGCTCCGGGATGTTAAAAGATATCGAAGATGCCATTAGCAATGCTAAGGGTTTCGCTCCTCATGCGGTACTTTCAGGACATGCGCACAATTATCAGAGATATACTAGGGTCATGGATCAAAAACAAATCCCATTCATAGTTGCTGGTAGTGGAGGTCACAATGCCTTACCCATAAGAACAATCGGAAGTAATACTATTATTAGAACGCCCATCACAGTTGGCGACGTCAGCTTCCGAAGATACTTCGCAGATTATGGTTATCTGCGTATAGTGGTCACAGAAGAACTCCTGAGTATTGAATTTCATGATGTCTCTTCTGGTCTAGATTCAAAATCTCCAGCAGACATAAGTACTGTTGTTCTCAAAACTAGAAAATTGACTACAAATCGACCGGAGCTTTGACACAAACCTCCGTATGTCTCATACCTTTATCGAATATTTTTAGATAATATCCATCTGCTTATTACAAGTCAATTGAAGTAACTGCTATTGAATAATAGAATAATAAAATAAAGGCTGGATAGTTAGATTCTGCTACTGCTAAACATATTGAGTTGCAGCGAATGTTAATGTCATATTCAAACTACTGCAGGTTCTTTCCCTCTAGTTTTCTGCCATATCAGAATGAAAATTACGAGCGGCACTAAAATTACCTCCAGGCTTAATGCCATAGGATTTGATAATACATTGAGAAAAATATTTCTGACTATTTGCTCTTTATACAGTATTATCCACACGATAAACAGTATTAAACCAAGTCCAAGTATCGGATATTTTATGAACTTAAATCTATTAATTATCTGTGGGCGAGCAGTATCTCGCCTATCTAATTCTCCTGCTAAGAACATGCTAGCTACAGAAGCATATGCAATCAGAATTATAAGATAATTTTTAGTAGTTATCGCCGACCAGCTTAGAAGATGAGAGCCATTGCCAGGAGCAAAATTCCAAACAAGTATTATCACAATTGATGTATAGAGAAATGCCCGATCAAGTATTTGGCTATTTTGCGCAAACCCATAAACTCTTCTCCACGGTACAGGATCACATCCATACTCACGTAGATCAGGATCGGCTTTATCCACTAACCCTCTAGAATCTTCCTGATAAAAGTAAACCTTCTCTTTTGGATCTAACTGTTCAATATTTCCATTTGCGTCTAATAACCCTCTCTTAACGAGTCTTGTTAAAGGATAAAACCACTCTACTCCTCTATCTTTTACTGTAGTAAATGAATCTTGTAGTATGTGAAGAAATATGCCTAGTGAAAAAAATGGACTAATGATATAGGCCAAGCCCATTATAAACACATTATGTAAACCAGCCCTGTGAATTTGTTCATCAGCATATTTCTTTTTTGGCATAAACCAATATTCTCTGTCCAAGTCAGGAAAAACGGCACCCAAAGCTATTAAGAGTGCAATTTGTGGATCATTAAAGAATACTAATCCTATCGCAAATGCAAATGCAAAATGAGTTGGTAAATCCATGCGGTTTATCCCACTTTGAAATCTAACCTGTTTACAATAAAGATTGAGAAAATTATATCATTCATATCTAATATTTTTTTGTGCTTCTTGGTAGCCTTTATCTCTTAGACTGTTTATAGTGTAATAAGAGAATTCAAATGCTTTGCCAAATATAGTATTATCATCATCTTGTCGTTCTATGTATCCTACTCTGATTACATTGAAACGTCCATCTAAGAGTTCTCTATATTTTCTCCTAATCCCATCGCGGCCTTTGCTTTTTGCATTTGAATCCATAATTTTAGCAAGATCAGTCTGTAAAGCATTTTTGTCCTTTGCATGTTTCATTGCAAGGTCAATCATTGCATTGTTGAGGTCTACGTAGTCTGTGATAGTATTTGAAACCTGTATATCATACTTTGTCCTATCATGGAACTTTATGTCAATCTCTCTATCTTGAATTACATCTGCATCAGCAATCACATCCTGTAGAGAATTTTCAGCAGATGGATACAGATTAACTATGTATACCTCAAGATCAGGTACCTCTGTTTTTCTTACCTTGTGCCAATAGTCTCTATGCGCCTGCAAAAGTTCCCTCAATGGTGTATTGCTCAGGTAAGCTCCGTCCCAATAGTATCTCTCGTTTTGTTGTTTAATCGTTTGTTTTTTATCTTTTTGACCATCGATTTGTGTCGTAATTATTTCTTGGGTAGGAAAATGTGGATACTTGTATCTAAGATGAGTTGACATGCTTGCATTCACATGTTCAATTGTAATACCATCATATTCCATAACATACTTTTTGACTTGATCCTCTCCATATTCAGTTCTACATCGCTTACCATCACTTGATTTTGGATAGCTGTCAAACGTTACTGCCGAAGTACAATCTTGTACATCAACGCTTACAAGAAGAAGTCTTGGCTCATTCTTTTCGAAAGCTGTCTGTAGAGGAAGATCGTCATAATCCCAGTATTTTTTTATTGTTCTTTCTAATGGCTTGTTATCAAACCTAGTAAATGGCTGGAGAAAATTGAAGAACTTCCAATCAGGTTGCATAATCCCTGGTGCTAATACATGAGGTACGCCAGCTAATACAGACGATAAATACGAAAAGTACCGTCTGGCTGTTTCTCCTGATGATATAGGACCTAGGTTATCGGGTCTCCAAAAAAAGAAGCTTATCCAGGGTCTTTCCTCTCGCCAGTCCTCAGTTTTGATGTCATAGTTGCCACTTTTGTTTTTGTATATCCCAACCAAATCAAAATATGGCCAGTCTTCTTTCCAACATAAAACTGGAGGAAATTGCGAATATGATAGCAGGAGGTTCTCGTTTACCTGGTAAAGACCATTCCACGTATCTCTTAGATTCTTCCAATAATCCCAAGAGATCCACATAGATTGATTATCCAGTACATTGTTTATCCAGAATTCTCTTGCACTTGTGAAAAGAGGATTATCAAATAATTCCTTTGGAGCCCACCAAGTTGGGTTGCATAAATCATCCCAAAATTGATAGAGTGCCTTATCAGATCCTTCCCAAGTCCTATTTTCCTTAACATATCCTACTAGTATAGCCGCATTTACTGCACCAATAGAAGTACCAGCAACAATATCAAATAGTGGTCTATTTTTTTGGCCAGTTAGTTCATCATCTTTAGTAATTCTTTCGAATAATGCCTTAAACACACCTGCTTCATAAGCACCAAGAGCTCCTCCTCCTTGGAGCACTAACGCTCTATGAGGCCTTGTCTTTTTGTTTTCTATATCTACGGCGTTATCAGGTTTGAATGAAACATATTTTTTCTGTAGATCCACCGATTTGACATAACTATTGTCCTCATTTGATATCTGAAGGCTGTTGTTATTGTTGCTGTGATATTGTTCTTGTGATCTTTGCAATTTTGCTTGCTGATTTGTAATAATCATATCTTAGTCTAATAACTTGTCATATTTTTAAGTCAAAGTCATCTGCGATCCGCCCTATGGGGCTTGCAATAGTGTGATCAATTCCGTCATCTCCCCTTCCTCCAGCAAATAACAGTGCTTTTACACCATAGCTATTACTTCTTGAGTTTTTGTCAGCTGAAACTATGACGCTACCTGAATCACCGGGCAATGAAAAAGGTGTTGTTTCCGGGATACCAGTAATGGCAACTTGGTCTACAAAGTTACACGGATATCCCTGATAGTCCACGGTAGTTTCTACTGCCACTGCTGTAACTCTTCCAATTGTTTTCTGTGTAGTTCTACCTCGCTTCATGACTTTATCTCCAAGCTGTATATCTTCGATTCCTCTAACTTTTCCAATATCCATTACTTCATAGGGTCTTGCCATTTCTGTACTTTCAGTTGTTATTTCGGCCATAGCAAAATCATAGTAATTTACATTAGTTGGACTGCTCGGCTTTAGTTTATTCCATTCTGAAAGATTCGCTATGACATCGCCAGGAACCCTACCTCCACCATGTGCTCCAGGTTGAGTTATCGGATCACCTTTTCTGGCAGAAGGAGTTGAGAGGCCTTCTACATCTTCATTTGCTCCAACATGATTATTGGTTATTGCATATAACTTGTTTGAAGAACCGCCTGATCTATTAACAATAAGACCTAGTGTCCCTGTTGCGGGTTCACCGGTAGAATTGATTATGGCTACACCCCCAGAGAATGGCCTGTGTCTGAGATCGTCTGGAAGTACCGAAGTAAGCAACAAAGGGCTAAGCCTAGGGGTAAATCCTGTTGGAATATTAATAATATCCGTTTTATATCCTTCGATCTCTTTAGGAACAGGTTCCGTTCTTTGCTCAAGTAAGGCTTCAACACTTGGCTTGTATCGTACAAATATGACTATTCCTACCTCGTCTGTGACCTTTCCATTCTTAATTTTAAAACCTATTCCTGTTCTTCTGACCTTATTACGAGCTATTAAATCTGGTTTGTTTTTTCGTAGCACCTTTAGGGCATCTTTAACGATTTTTCCTTTCATAAGAAACTGAAATGGTTCCTTCGCTAATTACTTTAGTAAATCGAAAAGTGAACTAATTAGTACGTCATGATACAAGTCATAACCATGTATGATTCTAAAAGTTCAATATAGAAAAAGAAACGAAAAAAGTCAATTGAACAGTCTTTTAAATAGCGATCCGGTAGGGATAGAACTTGCAAGTAATACGCATCATCCACCCTCACAGCAATTGTAGAAGTATGAAAATTGCTCCTCTAGCTGTGCTCATCATTAATGTCAGATTGCCTTGGTCTGAAGCCTTTAGGAATTGATATGACATCAGTAGGTATACCTTCTATTTCTGCGGGTATTGGAGTAATGCCTTCAGACATAAGCTCCTCTGTAGTTTTCTTTCTTTTGACATAGAAGATTATGGCAATGGTGTCAGTCAGCTTTCCATTTCGTATTTTATATCCAATGCCAGTACTATCAACAGAATACTTTTTCTTAAGTTCGTCTCGTTGTGTTGCTAATACATCCTTAGCCTTTTGTTCTATTTGTCGCTTGCTTTGCATGTGATAAACTGAAATATATATATCATAGGTTCAATAAAGAGGATAAGATTTAATCAAGTCAGTTGATCCTTGTTTTTTACCGTCTATATGGGCCTGAAGATAAACTCAAATAAATTATTCGTAACTACAAGCTGTAGCAGAATATTGGTTCCATATAACTAGTTTCATAGCCGTTGACATACTATATCATTCTTCAACTGATAGTACGTTGTCCTTAAAGTGAGAAAAAGAAATCCTTTTACTATAGATACAATTACTGTGGCAGAGCAATTACACATATGCCAATAACTCAAAGAAATCAAAAAAAGAATGGATTTGCAACAGCTACCATGCGTTATTTCTCTATACTGGTTTTATCTGCAATCATGGTCCTAACTCCTTCTCTATCTTTTCAGTTCCAAACTAATGATGGTAGCAAATATTCTTCTGGTAATGGTGATAATAATAATAATAATGTACCAATAGCCATTTTTCCAGCAAACTCTAAACCCTATGGTGTAACGTATGGGGAGTGGACTGCCAAATGGTGGCAATGGGGATATTCTATATCAAAAGATATCAACCCTGCATATGATGATACAGGCAAGAATTGTGCTCAAAAACAATATGGTCCGGTATGGTTTTTGGCAGGTACATATGGACACCCTGTTAATAGGAAGTGCGATATTCCAGCTGGAAAAGCCGTCTTATTTCCTATTTTAAACTCAGAATGTTCTTTTGCAGAATTTCCAAAGCTTAAGAGTTTATCTGAACTGCGTACATGTGCCAAGACTATCCAGGACCAAGTTAGCAGCCTCAAAGCAAGTGTCGATGGAATACCAATCCCAAGTTTACAAGAATATCGCATTCAGTCGCCGCCTTTCAATTTTACTTTACCTCAGGACAATATTCTTGGATTGCCAGCTAATGTTACCACACAAGCAATAGCAGATGGCAATTGGGTCTTCTTAAAACCGCTTTTCCCTGGTAGTCATAAAATAACATTTAGGGGAGGAATCCAACAAGGAAGTGCAAACATGCTAGCAGAGGGAAGCTCTAACTCTAGTAATAGTAATAATAACAGTAGCAGTAGTTCTTCCTTTGCATTTCCCACTGGATGGGATTTTGAAACAACTTATGATTTGACAGTAAACAACAATGCAACAATTATCTATAGTTATACTTCTGATTCTTCTTCTTTAAACCAGAATCCGATTACTGCAGCCGCACAGCACAATGTCGTAAAACTGTTAGCTGATATGGTTAGTAGCCGACTGCATGATGCGGTTAACCTTTTGGAGATAACAAGCAAAAACCCTATTATTCAGAATGTAACATTTCCAAATTTTATAACTAAAAAGTACATGGGGATTCCAGCTAATATCGATATACAAAAAAGAAGAATAGCTCAAGACATTCTTGCGCGGGATAAGGATATTAGGAACATATACTTTCTTATTCCAAATGCAGACGTATACTTTGGAGAACCATTTTCATATCAACAGCAGCTTCCTAGAATAAACTATGCAGACAGAGATTGGTATAAGGGTGTGATAGCCACTAACAGCACCTACATAAGTGCCGTATTTATGTCAGCTTCCATTCATGCACCGGCGATAGCAATAGCAACTCCGGTATATGCACTCTCAAGTAATAATACTACTAATATTAAAACCACCAATAAAGTAATTTCAGGATATTGGGTTGGAATAATAGATTTACCAAGTATACAAGGAAGTATAAAAAACTTGAATCTCACAAATAATGAAAGAATAGTTGTTGTTGACCATAACGGTACAGCAATAGTAAATTGTTCTCCTTCTTCTTCTTCAGCTGCAATTAATAACAATAATATTTCTTCGACTAAATTACAAGATTTTAGTTATCTTAACAGTGTAAAAGCAGCAATAAAGGGAAATGCAGGATCAACAGTTGATACAGTGAATGGTACAAAAATACTTTCAATTTATCAGCCAATTCAACTAGGTAATCGCTTCTTGGGAGTAGTTCTAATGAAATCAGTTATATGATATGATAAATATTAGAAGAGAAGCTGGACGCACGATCTCCCACTATAGTTAATAGAATCTATTCCCGACGATTTCCTATCCTATTCATTATTAAATAATTAATACAAAATTTTTTATGCAATTAGCTGTCTTAATAATACCCTATTTTTGAGTTCAGCCAAAATTCCATGATAATAGGCGGTGATAGACGATGATACGGGATAACGCTTGATTATGGATGGATAATAAGACGATAGAAATGGTAACTTAATGATAATTGGATGATAATATAAGATAGGAAATGGTAATAATGTCGTAAATGTCGTATTTTTATTTTATACTCATTTTTTATAAAGACTTGCAGAACGTATATGATTTCAGATACAGACGCAAAAAAAGTATTAACTAGAGAAGAAAGAGAAGATCTTATTTTAGACCTGTATTTTAAGGAGAACAAGACATACAGCGAAATAGCAAAGATAGCAAAAATATCTCCTAGAGATATTAAACCAATTATAGATAAGGCAATCGCCGAAAAAGAAAGACAAGCGCACAAATCTACAGCAGTACAAGCTTATGAGTTATTCTCTAAAGGCAAGACCCTATTACAGGTTACCATTGACTTAAACTTTAATCAGGCACAGGCAACAGCATATTATGGAGACTAGAAGATAGTTGGTCTTGACAATATTACCAAGATTTATCAAGAGCTTCAAGATGGTATGTGGTACTTTGTAAAACTCTGTGAAGAGGCAAAGGCTGCAAAAATGGGGATATCGCAGGTGATTAACTTATTGAGAATTGCAAATAATTATCTGCCATCAGTTGAGCATAGATATAACCAGCTACAAAAAGAAAATAATACTTTGGAGTCTATTATCGTAGATAAATCTATACAGGTTCAGAATTTAAATAGTCAGATAATATGCAAGAGAAAAAGTCTGGATGATATTGAATCAGAGTACAGAATAAAAACAGCAGTACTAGAAGGTTTACAACAGCAAATTGCAAGAGCACAAGCTTTTTCATATAATTATAAAAATAATAATGAAGAACATACCAATGTCATAAAAGGCATTGAGGATAAAGTACATAATTTCTTATCATACAAAAAGGTATTTTTGAAGACTGCTATTGTCTCTGTCATTGAGTCAATGCGAAATAATCCAGAAAAGTACTCTGCCTTGGTCTATCATAACAACGATAACCAAAACCCAACATTATCTTCGACAAGAAGTAAAGGCCACAATAGCAATCTATCGAATGCTAGTAGACAAGCAGCGGTACTACCACCACCACCATATGATAACTACATGATTGATTATTACAAAGATATAATGTTAGAGGAAGCAGAAAAACTCTACAATGAGATAGTCAACCAGGTTCTTTGTGAAGTAGTTAATGAAAATGTTGCCAAACAATCTGTAGAAACTATACCATATTCACTACCTGCATTACGATTTGAGGAAGGAGAAGTTGATGATGACAAGCAAAGCTAACCATAAAGATCAAAAAGAGCTACAGGAATCAGATGATGAAGAATATCAAACTGACCAACGATATGAACAAGAAAGATTTACTGATGAATATAGTGAATATAATCAGAAAACTGCTGCAAAATTATCTGTTCGTCCCCATTTTCAAATACTGCCTCATCTTTTCCATATCTTACGTTGATTATCCTGATAGCATCCTCTGAAGCAAGTATCCCTGAATATGTATGGAGGTCAAAATACAGCATTGAAAATGGGGGAGGATTTACAGCATCATCGTCATCAACCTTTGCTACTTCTAGTAGTTTTGATCCATCGTATTCTACTTTGACTTTACTTGTTGGTTCAATCTTTAATTTAGTAAAGAGATATTGCTGGACATGTAAAAGATCTGTATTGAATAGCTGTTTTACTCGATAGTCGTCTTCCAGTTTCTTTTAGCAGAGGTTGATAATATCTTAATGACCGTAGCTGTACGTGGATAAGTTTTCTTGTTTTCTTACTGTCAAAAAGATTTGTATGCTTATCTTCCCACCTCATTGATATCTCTTCTTCTATAGATAGAACCTGAAAAAGATGTGTTCCATCAGCCTCGTTTCTTGGTAATATGTAGGATTCTGGATGGTAGGTATCTCTAATCTTTAGGAGCTCTCCTTCTTCTGTCTTTATCCAAAGAGTAGCATGATCATTGTCGATAGAAACATCAAGAAGCCATCCAATGCTGCTAGTCAAGTCCGTAATTTCGTATCTTTTCTTTCATTATTGATAACCAAATGCTGTGTTTGTCCTTTAACCCATTCTAAAGCTTCTATTTCAACCTCTAGACTTTTGTTGTAGATGAGATTATGTAATTTGTGTATACTATCTTTACATTCTTTTATCTTTTCATGTATCGATCCTTGGAGCATGTCAGAAAAGTCAACGATTCTCATATGGATCTATCAGCTGAAACAACTAGGAATTGTGAATATAATACGTTGAAACACTAACAAGGGACGGACAGGGAGGGCTGAAGGATTGACTTGCTAGTGTTATATTGCAGCCATGAGGTGGATCAGTATGTCCACCACCTAGCGCCTAAGCCACCGTAACATGGATTAGATTGTCTTTTCCTAGTTGATAACCTGCTGGATTAGCAGTTGCTGCTCCTCCTGTCATATTAGATCCTCCTGTCATATTAGATCCTGCAGGGTTAGCTGTCGGACCAAAGCCGCCACCGCCTCCGTTGCTACCACCGCTGCCGCCACCGCCGCCAAAGGGACCAAAGCCGCCACCGCCTCCGCCTCCTCGACCGCTACTGCTGCCACCGCCACCCATGGGTGAATTTGTCAATTGTTGACATGAAAAGAAGTTTTTACCTTGTCCTGAGATACAACCTGATATGAATCCCTCGTAGTAAGCTCTACCGTTGGGTCCACACTGATTAAATGCAGCTTGGCTGTATGCATTATTTTGTCGTCCATCTGCAAATCCTGCATTATAACAGGCTCTATTCTCTGGGCTATCGTTATTTCTGGCATGTGCAACCATTACTCCTGGTACAACAGTTAAAAGTGCGCTCAAAATAGCTATTGCTGCTAAATATGTTCGTAACATTTTATTTGATGCTTTTAGCATATGAAGTAGCTTAAATATTTTGTATTACGTAATTACCTATGATTTATCTGATTAATATAATATATCTTCTTTGCAATGAATCCAATACCGCAGGGATTAGATTTCATTTAAAGATGTAGATTCAAGCGACAAAGTTTAATAACAATACCTAAACAATGACGGGGCAAGTTCAAGTGTCTATAGATATCAATCGTGCACATTATTGTCAACTATGGATGATCTTAATTGTCAAAATCCGCGAAGAGTTGATCTCTGTGTACAAAGAATATATGTATGATCTCCAATTACTTGGAGACCATACATACCCGTAAATGGTTACAATTTAGGGGAACTGCTGTAAATCGTCGCAACCATATAGTCTTTGCGTAACTTGGTTCCTAGTTTAAAACGAGAGCAGAGAAAGAAACTCTGTATCGATAAATATTATACTGTTAATTTGATTTCTGTCATTAGTAGCAGCGGTAACACATAGAGTATGACATACCTGGCTTTTCCCTGAACCAAACTCTCCGGTAAGCTCTGTTATAGCCTGGGATTCTACTCCTCCTTTCAAAAAATCATCCAGATCTTTGGAGCCTGTGATATACCTAAGAAGGGCTTTTCTTCTCTCTAACACTTGGTCAGCAGTAGAGAACTCTTTGATAAGTGCCCCCGAATCTGCTAAGGTCTTTTTGGCTTTCAGCACCAGTTCTGATATAGTTTCCGTGTCAGCCGAAACTACATTTCCTTCATATGCACCTTCAGCAAGTTCACTGGGGATAGATACAGCAAGATCTAGAACCGATTGTATACCAGCCTGCTTTAGTTTGTATATTAGATGTGGCTGTACTCCTGGTAAATCGTCTAACTGTAAATCGCCTACATGAGACATAATTTTATTTGACTTGATGCTTAGTCTACTTTGACTGATATATAACGAGGCTAGATACTATCAGGCCGGGAGAGATGGGTAAAGTACCGTACCTATCAAGTACAATACTACCCTCTCCCTTCCTAATCCGTGTTTCAGACTATAATAATGATGAAATAACATGAGGTATAGTATGAGCAAGCAGCAACAGACTCTGCAGACTGAACGGGAACCAGATATGGAGACAGAAATAGATTGTCCCCGTTGTTATGACATAATGGTGCTATCTTGTGATTTTGATAAATTATACTACTTTTGTGAGGAATGTAACTTGTCGCTCTTGATAAATTAGGTGGTGCAGATTAAAGTATGAATCAACAACAAGAAGCTGAGATTCTAGAACAAGGCGATATATACTTCTTCTACAGACCAAAGAAAGCTGCTGAAGAAGTAAAAGGTATTGAAGACGTAAGAAGGTTCTTCATGGTAACCGCACCTGAAGGGGGCCGGCTATACAGACTTTTTGTAATAGGTAAAAAATCCCTTCCTGAAGTCAGAAAAACAGAAGCTAGATCATCTGAAAGATATTGGTCTAGAGTTGGTGGCGTATTTAAAGATGCCAATGAGCTTACAAAGGAGCTCTCATCGGATGAATTCAGAAAGGGTGATGCTGCAAGACCGGTTGGAGAAGGAAAGTACGCTATTGTCAAACATCAAAATCATACAGAATTAG
>DATFDI010000086.1:0-2493 GCA_035252175.1 Nitrososphaeraceae archaeon | reverse complement strand
TTGAGGTATCCCGAGACTAGCTTTAAGTTCTTCTTTATCTGTTAGTTTGGCAAAAGCATAACCCCCTGATCCCAACAATTTCTTTTCCTCTAAATCTTCGTTAGGATTCATAGGAGCATATGTATTTTAAAATATATAATTATAATCTCTTAAGACACCATCTAAAGCTAATAGAATGAATATGATGTTCAAATCATGCTGCCTCAAATTCCTAATTTGTCTGGGAAAGCCATGGGATTGTGTCCCGCAGCTGTAGCTAATGCTATTATTATTGATAGAATAGCCATGTATATTTGCATGATGGATACTGGTCAACAATTAGACTAAAGGATTCGTGATCTGAAATATTCCCAATCTGCTACGATAGTAACGGATTGCAGTGCACCTTGGGATTGGGAATAGTTGTCAGTCAGAATTGATCGATTCATCATAACCATGATTATATATACAGCAACATCTTCTATATCAATAGCTTGTATAAGACATATACATCAAATTGAATTGAGACATTATGGAATTCCCTTTTCCATTTGTATATGCTCTCCGCTGTGACAAAGTGGGCAGTCTTTATTTGATCTGAATTTAAGATCGAAAACCACCCCACATTTAATGCAGATACGCAACCCTTGTGCCATTGTTTATAGACCTCATAGAATAATGTCCCTAATATGCATGTCTTTAGATTCTAAAGATTGTAGTTCTTAATTACCGATATCATTCGATATACATGGATTTATATCATGCAAGTATAAAGCCACAAACACGTTGATTACCAGAGGTTGTTAAGGAAATTTAAGTGTGGAATTCCGGATTTTTATTATAGGAATGTATAGTGACTGAGTATCACTACCGATATTATCTACAAAATTGAATTCACCACTCAATCGCTTTAACTCAATGAATTTCTTGTTTGGCTTTTCAGTCTGTACAATGTAGTTGATTATAATTCCTCCACTAGCTCCAGTAAGGATGAATAGAATGTCTTGATTTCTGTAGTTGATATGGTAAAGCATTGGAGTTAAACCCAAAGATGATTGAGCAGAGTACACTATCACTTTGAGCAAGTCTTCTAAGGTTTCGTATTGTAGGAAGATAGTAAACCTCTCTTTGATTTGTGACATGTGAAATTATCGGAGTGTCCATATATCAATATATTACCTAAATCTGTCCGATTATGTTCCTGCTATATTGTATATAATAGCTTGACATCATAGCTAGTTATATTGGGAAAAGGTTACTGGTCTACTCTTGCATTTGTATACAGTCTACGCTGTAACAAAGTGGACAATCTTTGTTTGGCCTGGATGTGATCTTATATGAGACCATATTCAGAGTTTGTGGTATATTATGGAGATGTCAATTTCTACTTTTCAATTTGGTAATTTGTCTTAAGATCTCGGATTCTATTTCTTATAGTTACTTCAGTTACCCCTGCTGCTTCCGCAATATCTACTTGTGTTTTATTTTCGCCAGTCTTAAGACATGACAAGTAAAGAATTGTGCCCGCGAGTCCCATTGGATTTTTTCCAGCAGACACTTGTGTTTCATTGATTTGATCCATCATTTTTATCGCGTGGCGTTTTGTCTTTTCAGATAGGTTAGCTTTGTTGGCAACTTTGACGATACACTTGGTTTGGTCAGCTAATGGAACTTTAATATCCAGTTCAATATACAGCAATGTATATGCTTTTGATAACTGTTTGCGCTTAATATTAGAGGCTGAGGCAATATCTTTTAATGTTCTTGTAGTGCTCATTTCTCTGCAAGCGATATATACAGAAGCAGCGACAAGTGCAGAAACTGGCCTTCCACGTAATAGTTTCTTATCGTGGGCTTTTCTGTAGATATACGCAGCTTTCTCTATGACTACATTTGGCAGTACAAGCTTATCTTCCAATAGATGGAGCTCATTGAAGGCATGTACTAGACTTCTGTCAGAAGGGCGAATATGTGATCTTAAATCCCATGTCCTCAGTCTTTTCATTGTGGTATGCATCATGTTATCTATTTTTCTTCCAGTTGCGTCTCTGTCAGTTTTTCCAATAAGAGTGGCAAGTCCCATATCAGGGATTGCTAGGGACATTGGCATTCCAGTGCGACTTCTAGCTTCATATTCCTCGCTGGAAAATGCACGCCATTCCGGTTGGCCAACATTTTGAATCGTGCCTAAAACTACCATCCCACATCCGCTGCAAATGGTCTCTCCTGTGTTAGTATCTGTTATTATCTGTAGATGATGTTTGCACATAGGACAAACACTAGATGGTTGCGGCGATAATGATAGGTTCATTATTAAAAACCACTACTCTTCAATTACTTTGAAAATAATCTGTTATCGCTAATAGGATAGCAGCTGGTTTTCTTGATTTGATGGCACAAAGTGTTTGTCTAGTTCATATAATCTTTGCATAGAATCATCACTTTTTTGAAGACTAGAGAAAGAAGAATCGTTTCTAATTTTTTGCAACAGCATAATCACTTGTTCAATTGTAA